>JAJPOQ010000077.1 GCA_021232515.1 Lentisphaeraceae bacterium | reverse complement strand
TTTACATCATCAACAACCCATGGTGAGTTGATCCCAAGAATTTGACTATAAAGTACGCTAGAATCCATAAGGCCTTTTAGAAAGAAACATAATCGTTCAAATGAAAAAGATCAAAATCCCACTGAATATCCTGTAGGGCCTAAAAAACCTACCTACTTTAAAAACTCCGACAGTAAAGCCATCAAACTCTCCTTGATAGTAAACCGGTATGTAAATCACCATTCCTTTACCTCCTTGTTTAAGAGGGAATGGATTGGTATATAAGGGTATTTTAGAAGCTACAGACTTCTTGAGGTCTTGAGTTCTTTGATCATTTATCCGTATGTCTAAATGGTAAGCAGACTCATTGTCCTTCATAGGAACTAACCATTGAATCAAAAATGAGGTATCCAAATACTCAACTGCCTGTATGAAGTCATTGTAGTCTCCATATAAATTCCGCGCTGATTTCAACCATTTATCTTTAGGGATACGTTGATGAATCATCCACTCATCAGCCAACCGCTCCAAGGCATTTGTTTGATAGTTACAGTGCTCCGCAATCGTTTTGGAGATAATTTGACTATCTGACTCTAGCCTTTCCGCAAGTAACTTTTTATCATTTCCCTCTACTGAAGTGTAAGCGATATAAGTCAAAAACAGGCCAAGTACACAGATGATTAATGGCAGACTCATGAGCTCTAAGGTATTGATCTTATCTACCTCTTCGGATTTAGTCTCGACAACTTCATTTTTCTTCACCAAAACGAGCAAGCAATGACACGTTAAGGCAACAACACAGATGTAAACCTGTAGGGACAATAAAGATGTATTGACGTTTTCATGAGCAAAGGGACCATAACTATTTTGAGTTCCCAAAGAGGAAAAAATAGCAATAATCAAGATTGATAAACTCACCTCAAATAAGTGAAAGCGGAATATGGCCCAAAACAAAATTGGCAGCATCAAAAAGTGAAGCGAAGATAACTGAAGACTGCTCAGAACATCAGTAAAAAAGATGAGGTTTAAGCCTAGCAAAGTCACCACTAGTATCGAGAGTTCAAGTCGACTACCGCGAGAAAAACTGGTGAATTTCCATATACTCATCACCAAGAAATAGAAAACAACTATTCCTGTAAAATCACCCGTCCACCAAGTAATAATAATCGACGAAAATAACTCCATTGGTAAACTTTTAGTGATAATGATCGTCGACGTCCCAATCAATGCTCCAGGGAAAGAAGATAGAAAGGCGGCGGCATAGATATTGAAGATCGATTTCGGTTCATCCAGTTTAAATTCTAATGCATTGAACTTTTTCAGAAGAAAATATCCTAAAAGATACTCGGCGGCATTTCCTACTGCCAAACCTATAGAAATTAAGACTAAAGAAAAGTCGAATAAATCACCTGAGCTGTTGTGATTCAAAACATTTATAAGCAGTGAACCTGAAACTATTCCCCAGATCGCCCGAGGCCCAAAGATCACTAAAAGAGCCAAAGAAACACCAGCTGGTGGCCAAAAAGGAGACGCTCCACTAGGCTGAAAAGCAAAGTAGAAGCCCAATTTTGAGGCTACCATAAATGAGACCAAGCCTATAAGGAAAACTTGACCAAAGCTAAATTTGTTTTTTTCTGACATCCATTACCCAAAAAATTCTTAAGGTAATTACGCAGTAATCGTTCCTCTTTAGAAAAGCAAAAAGAAATAAAGTATTCAGCTCAACTCAAGATTGCCGGAAATATTCAAATAACTGCAAGCTATGTTCAATAAACTAGTGAGCTCTTCTTAGTATTTGTATACTGGTGTAAGTATAAGGATAATTCATATGTATAAGATCTTAAGGCACTCGTGTCTTTATCTCATAGCGTTTGCGAGTTTCACTCTAAACGCCGAGAATAAACAAGCTAATATTATTTTAATCATTGCCGATGACCTCGGTTATGGAGAACTTGGTTGCCAAGGAAATCCACAAATCCCAACCCCAAATATTGATGCATTGGCCGCAGGCGGAGTACGCTTTACAAAAGGTTATGTTTCCGGCCCCTACTGTAGCGCCTCACGTGCTGCAATCATGACTGGTCGCTACCAAACTAGATTTGGTTATGAAAAAAACCCTATTGGTCATCATAACGAAAACCCAAACATCGGTTTACCTTCGCGTGAGTGGACCATTGGTGAGCAACTTCAAAGAAGCGGTTATACAACTGGTCTGATCGGTAAATGGCACTTGGGCGGAGCCGCCGAGTTTCACCCTATGCGTCAAGGTTTTGACGAATTTTTTGGTTTTATGCACGAAGGCCACTACTTCGTTCCAGAACCTTACAAAGGTGTGACTAACATGATCCGTAAAAAAGTCTTACCTGGCTTAGTCAAAGGTCGCTGGACAAGTAAAGATGGAAAGATGATTCTTACCGACCACATGGGCCACGATGAACCGGACTACAATGCCAATAATCCAATTTTAAGAAGCAGTCAGCCAGTCGATGAACAAGACTATCTGACCGATGCATTTACTCGTGAAGGTATAGACTTTATCGAACGAAATGCCGATCGCCCATTTTTTCTAACCATGTCTTATAATGCAGTTCACAGCCCACTCCAAGGGCTTGAAGATGACATGAAAAAGTTCTCTCATATCAAAGACATTCAACGACAAATTTTTGCTGCGATGCTTCATAACCTTGACGAAAATGTCGGAAAATTAACTAATAAACTTAAAGAACTTAAAATTGAAGATAATACTCTTATTGTCTTTTTAAGTGATAATGGCGGACCGACAAAAGAACTCACTTCAAGCAACCTTCCTCTCCGTGGAGGTAAAGGTAACCTTTATGAAGGCGGTATTCGCGTTCCATTTATTATGAAATGGGCAGGAACTCTACCGGCTGGGGAGGTTTATGAAAAAGCCATTCTATCAACAGATATATATGCCACAGCAACGACTTTATCTGGTCAAAAGCTTATGACCAAAGATAAAAAAGATGGAGTAAACCTCATACCGTATTTAACAGGTAAGAACACAGCTGCTCCTCATGAAAGTATCTTCTATAGATTCTTAGAGAATGGTGCTTTGATCAAAGGCGATTGGAAGATTCTTCGTCACAAACTTAAGAAGGGTCAAAGTACTTCTTGGGCTCTCTACAACTTGAAAGAAGACATAGGTGAAAGCAAAGACCTAGCCCAACAAAATCCAGCAAAACTGAAAGAGTTAATCGCTGATTGGGAAAAGTTAAATTCTGAAATGGTCGAACCTGCTTGGTAAACCACCCCGTGGGATTTCTACCGCCTCACCTATCTACTTGTACAAATTACGACTAGGTGAGGCCATCAACTATAGGAACTTTTATGAAATATATCGCCCTTCTTTTCCTCTTAACAACTTCAATATTTGCGGATAAAACTCCAAAATGGATCTGGGACGCCAAAGACTCAAAGTCTGTCGTTCTCTATAAAGAAATAGAACTTAACAAGTGGATCGCCTATTCGCGCCTCTATGCTGCTGGTGATGACGACTTCACTTTATACATCGATGGTAAAAAGATCTTCTCCGGTGGAAATGCTCAACCAGTTTTTCAACAACTAACGATCGGTAAAGAAATACAAAAAGGCAGCAAAGCTCTCGTTGTTATAAAAGCCGAGAATAACGAACAAAGTGCCGGCGCTCTTGTCGAGTTTATTTTTGAATACTACGATGGACGTCCATTCAACATAACTACAGATGAAACTTGGCAGTCACAAACTGTCAATGAAAACTGGAAAATCGAAAACTTTAAAGCCAACCCAAAAGATCCCAAAGTCAAAGTCATAGCTCCTCTTGGTGCAAAACCATGGGTGAAAGTCGACAGAGAACTCCTTGTAAAAGTCTCTGGAGAGAAGGCTCCATCGGCTCCTAAGCCTGAGACTATGAAAATACGCGATGGCTTCAAAGTCGAACTGCTTTACACAGTTCCTAAAAAGACTCAAGGCTCGTGGGTATCGCTCACTGTCGATGACAAAGGTCGCCTTATCACAAGTGACCAATATGGTGCGATGTACCGCACAACTCTAAGCAATGGCCAAGTTGAAAAAGTTACTCAATTGAAGGCAGACATAGGTCACTCGCAAGGGCTGCTCTATGCATTTGGAAGCTTATACGTAACTGTCTCAAGTAAAGAACATGGCGGACGTGGTGTTTATAAGCTGACAGACACAAATGGCGATGACCACTTCGACAAGAAAGAGCTTCTAAAGAAATTTGAAGAAAGAGGCCGTGAACATGGTATCCATAGTTTAGCTCTGTCTCCAGATAAGAAGTCAATCTACATCATCAACGGTAACCAAACTCCACTTTTTAAAGACCAGAAGTCACTAGCGCCAAAGATTTGGAAAAATGACAATCTCCTACCAACTGGTTTTAGTAACAAACCGTACTTTAGAACTATCACTGAACCTGCTGGTTGGGTAGCTAAGTTTGATTTAGATGGCAAAAACTGGGAGACCATTGCTGTCGGCCTACGAAACCCATACGACATAGCCTTCAACAAAGACGGTGACCTCTTTACTTATGATGCAGACATGGAACTCGACCTTGGTGGCCCTTGGTACCGTCCTACTCGTATCTGCATGGTAAATAGCGGGGCTGAGTTTGGATGGCGAAACGGTACTGGTAAGTGGCCAGCACGGTGGGAAGATAGTCTTGACGGCATTCATAACATCGGCGTTGGCTCACCAACAGGTATAAGCTTTGCTTACGGCGCCAAACTTCCGAAAGTTTATCAAGAAGCCTTATTTGTTTGTGATTGGAGTTACGGCAAGCTTTACGCTGTTCATATGGCTCCAGATGGCTCAAGCTACAAGTGTGAACCGGAGGAGATCATTTCTGGTCAACCACTACCACTGACAGACATAATCGTCAACCCGGTTGATAAAGCAATCTACTTCACTGTCGGCGGTCGCCGTGTTCAATCTGGCCTTTACAGACTAACATGGACTGGAGAAGGTAAAGCTCCTGAAGCCTTAGCTGCTGGCGACGACCTGCGCAAGATTCGTCATGAACTAGAAGAGCTACACTCTGTTAATCCAAGTGCGGTAGAAAAAGCTTGGCCTTGCCTCGATCACAAAGATCGTTTTATCCGTTTTGCGGCACGAACTGCTCTTGAACATCAGGATGTAAAAACGTGGAAAACTAAAACTTTAAACGAAACAAATAATACCAAACGCCTCTACGCCACCATGGGCTTGGTTCGCAAAGAAGCACTTTCTCTTTCTGAAGCTATAAATGCTTTGCAAGGCATCTCTTGGAATAGCCTTAAAAACTACGAGAAAACGACACTCGCAAGAACTTACTCTTTAGCCCTTAGTCGTCTAGGAGCTGCTTCTGAGACAGACAAGAAAACGATCAGTTCACATGTCATGAAAAGCTTTCCAAGTGATGATGCTGATTTAAATGATGACTTACTAGAGATCCTCGTATTTTTACAAAGTGATCAAGCCGCTACATTGGGAATAAAAGTTCTTAAAGATGGTTTATCTCAAGAAGAACAGATCTCCTATGTTTTATCTTTAAGAATGCTTAAAAATGGATGGACTCCTGAGCTTAGGAAAGAACTTTTCAAATGGTTTGGCAAAGCCCAAAACTTCCCCGGTGGAGCTCCTCTAGCCAGTTACATTTCAAATATGTCTGTCGATGCCTTAAAGAATATGCCTGAAAGTGAGCATCAAATGCTCAAGCAAATCATTTTTGATGGCAAAGACAAACCTGTTGAACTCAGTGGACCTCCAAGAAGTTTTGTAAAACTCTGGACTATGAATGACTTTAAGGATATAGAAGAACTTAACCAAAAGATCTCTCAAAAGCGCGATCTTAAAAATGGCAAAATCCTTTTCACTCAAACTGCCTGCATCAGTTGTCATCGATTCAAAACAAGCGGCGGTCTTTTTGGACCAGACTTAACAAGTGTAAGAGGAAAGTTCAGTGCTCATGATTTACTAACCCAAATCATCGAACCAAGTGCCGAAATAAGTGACCAGTACAACTCTATGATCTTCGAGAAAGCCGATGGAACTGTTGTCTCTGGAAGAATCGTTGATATGGGAGCTTCTGCTATAGAAGTAAACACTGACATGGCTAACCCGAAAGCTAGAGTTAAGCTCGACAGGCGCTTTGTAAAGTCTATGAAGCAAAACCCTGTTTCGATGATGCCACCGGGCTTACTAAGTACTTTGGAAAAAGAAGACATCTATGATCTTCTTGCCTACCTTCTAAAGAGTCAATAGTTTTAACTAGGCCAACTTCCAAAGTTGGTCTAACTCTTCTCTCCTACGCGCTTCATACTGTAGAGGATTCTATCATACAAAATTGCTATGCTTACTGCAGAGCTTGAGATAAGTGTTGGAACGATGAATCGACTGCTAACTCTAAATACTTCGTCTAAAAATATAAAAATAAATATATGAATAAATACAAAACCAAATGCGGCCAAAGTAGACATAAAAAAGCGATACTTTTGTAGGTAGAGTGAACTTAAAATCAAGACTAACAAACCTTCGATTGATATTATAAATACCCATAGAATATCCTTGATATACCGAGTACTCTGAGCTCCTAAGAAGGCCGTCACAACTATGCTAAAGTAAAGAGTGATTATACCAAGCTTAACGAGAAATGATTTATCTGAGCGTTTCAAGATTATTAAAGCTATTATCAAATTGATCGCAACTATTCCAAAAGTAATAAATAAATTCTTGATATTCATATTACTTTCAAGAAAGCCCATCACAATTAAGAACGAAAAACTAGGAGCACCAGCCAAAAGCAGTGCAAACATTTTACTCCAAAAAAGCCTTTTATGATCATTTGGTAGAATTAATAAAGATTGGAGAGTTTGATTTTTCATTTCAGACCCGAAAACAAAATTTCCGAGAAGAATAAATAATCCCAATGAAGTGAAGGATGAAACCAAAACCATATCAGACAATAAACGAGAATAACTTGAATTGATTGACCATAAATACCCCAATCCAAATACTATAAACTGAGTTAACCAAAGAGTTGGTCCATAATGATTAAAACGAAAGTCTTTCTCAAGGATAGCTCTTTGAGAAAACCGTCGATTGAAAATTCTTTTAAGGAACTTGAGTAAAGAGAGTTTTAGAAGTTTTTTCTTAATGTCAAATACTTCGTACTCTTTAAACGAATTTGTACTAAAAGTATTAAATAGACTGATACCTGAAATATACAGAATAACTCCCACAACGATACAAAGGCAACTGAAAATATAAAGCTCTTCAGTAGCAACACCTATACCCAGTCCCCGAATTAATTTATCCATTAACTTAAGAGGGTAAAACAGGATACTCATTAAGCTAAAAGATTGATAGCCAGACTTTATGTATATCCCAACTAAATGAACAGCACTTGTAAGCAATACGACGATGACACTACCCAAAAATAGAGATGTGGAGATTACAGATACCACTAAGCTTAGTGCTGTTAAGAAAAATGTATATGAAAAGATTAGCAAGTAAGACATCAGTACAGCTTTGATGGTTAATCCACCGAAAACTATCGATAAAACAATAAATGGAATCTGTATACTCACCAACTTTAAGTAAGTCACAAATCGACTTCCATACTTTGCGATCACATAAGCAAATGGAGAGATCCCGGTCATAAGAATCAAGCCTAAAGTATCTTCTTCTTTCTCTTCTCGAAGTATTGTTAAAAATAAGCACATCGTCGCAAAAAAAGTAAAACTGAGATTCGTCAAAGATATATTTGAAAATAGTTGTAGACCAGAACTTTGACGTCCATACTTAAATTCTTGCTGAAAAATAAAAAAAGAAAGAAACAACACTGCAGCAAAAGCCAACTGAAGTAGCCCTAGACCAACACTTCTCAAGTCACATAACAAAGTCTGCTTAACCAACGCAAACTGTTTGGTAATGCCTTTATTCACTGAATTCTCCCTTAAAAACCCTTTGTAAAACTATGCCTTTTCTTTCTTTGCTGAATTCCACCAAGCTAATAAAATCAATAGTATTAAACTTATGACGGCCACACCAATCAACTTTGTCGAACGACTGAGCTTTTCCGACAATGAACGACTGTAAGACATACTTTTGTCATTGCTCTCAATTAGCTTATTTAGTTGAGCTATGCGACTATTAATTAACTCCGGATTCGGGTGCCCATACTGCAAAGCCAACTCATAAACAGGTACAGCTATTTCACAAACCTCAGCGACTGCATATATAGTTGCCAGCTCTTCCATCAATGAAGCTAGTACTACATCATTAGAAGACTTTCCTATCTGTAAGCGGAGTTGTAGCTGCTCTCGTATATGTTTTGCAGCGCTACCGAGCTTATAACGCTTATGCCAATGCTCCATAGTACGAAGTTCTTCAAACGGTAGCTCTAGAGACTTTTTATCTAACTCCTGGCCGCTTACTGCATTTGTCTTCAGGTAATCAGAATTCTTCGAAAGTCTCGAACGAGTTCCAATGATCTTGCGGTAAACCCAAAGGTTGGAATAAATAGACATAGAGTTGCGGTCTGCAGCTTTTTCGATCCAAACCAAAGCTTTCTCGTAGTCTTTCTTAAGTTCATAACAGTTTGCTATATTTTCAGCAACTGTACTCTCTCCAGGGAATTTACTTTCAATATCTAGCAGAGAAACCAACGCCTTGTCGACTTTGCCAACCAGCATTAAACAACGAGCTCTATTGTTTCTTAAACGTTGTAAGTCGTCCGCAAGAATAACTCGTTTTCTTTTATCTGTTTCAGCTTTAAACCTTTCAGCGACATCATTTGCTTGGCCATCATACTTAGACAACTGACGTAGCCAATAACTTTCGGGTCTAGGTGGAGCTAAAATAAACTTTTTATGCATATCCCGAGAACCATGAAACTCCTTGGCCTTCCCATCCAAAGCTGTTCCATAGTACCAGTCATCCGCCTGTAGAAATAGTGGCAGACAAACTAAAAGATATGTAAAAAACTTGAGCAAATTTCCCCCTATTTTAGGAGCTCTGTTATTTCTTTAAGATTGCGCTCTTTAGCCCAATCCAAAGGAGTTTTCTTTAAACGGTCAGTAACGTTTAAGTTAGGCTTATAAGACAAAATAAGCTTAACTAACTCGACATTCCCAGAACGCACCGCTTCGTGAAGAATACTCTCATTGTAAACATTTATTGAGTTTACGTCAGAACCTTTTCCCAATAAGATCTTAGCAATCTCTAAATTCATATCGCTACCAGTGATAGATCTCTTGAGCGGCGTTTCTTCATAAATGTTTTTCACCTTCATATCCGCACCATTGTCAACCAATAGTTTGACCATATCTAGGTTCTGTTTATGAATGGCACCGTAAATAGGCGTCTCGCCATTTTTATTCTTGACATTTACCTTTGCGCCGGACTCGATAAGTTCTCTGGCATTCTTCACATGTCCCCAGTAAACCACATCATGTAGAGCCGTTTTACCTTGGTTATCCAAAGCATTCACATCTATCTTGGCAATAAAAGTTTTTAATACAGTTTTCTCAGTCATCCAAAACGCCATGAGGTGTAAAAGAGTGCGGCCGTCGTTATCTTTTATCGATATATCGGCACCATTCTCAACTAAAACTTTTGCTGCATGCTTTTTTCTATTTCTAAGAGCTCTAACAACCGGTGTTATACCGTACTTGTCTTGTGCATCGATTTGCGCACCTTTATCTAAAAGAAGCTTAGTGGCGATGTGCTTGTCGGTAGTCGCTGCTGCATGAAGGTAAGACTCGCCAAATTTATTTTTAAAATCGATATCGGTGATCTTGCTGATCAACAGTTTCTCAAGTTCAGGATTCGAGTTTAGTCCTTTTAGACAGGCCATCAATGGATCGTTGCCTTCATAGTCTAGTGGCGTCTCTTGAACTTTTGATTCGAGTAAAAGCTCACAAAAAACTAAGTTCTGGTACCTTCCTGCAACATGAAGTGGTTTTCTCCCAAGGTGATTCACTGCTTCTAAGTTTGCTTTGAGTAAAAGCATATTGAAGATCTCTTCGCCACTAAAAACAGCCGCTTTGTGAACTGCCGTATCTTTCTTATTATTTTGAATATTTGGATTCGCGCCTGCTGCCATAAGGAGTTCAACAGACTCTATGTTGTTACTAAATGCTGCTAGGTGAAGAGCTGTGTCGCCATTTTTAGCTTGTAGGTTTACAGGTGAACCTACTCTTAAAAGTTCCTCAACTATTTCATAAAGGTTTTTGTCTGCAGCGAGATGAAGAGCCGCCATGCCTTTGCCATTTACTGCATAGACTTGCTGAGGGTTTGCCGCCAATTCACGAAGAGTTCTGTCTATTTTTCTCTTCTTTATATTCCCTTCAATGGACTTACTAAGCTTTATTTCTTTTGCTGGAGCTTTGATTTTTACAAGCTCGTTTGATGAGCATGAAAAAAGAAGAAGTAGGAGTGCTCCCAAAAGGTGGTTTTTCAAAATTTACTCCAAATTTATAAAATTGCTAAAAATGCGTTCGTATGAATAGTGCAACATACAATAACTCTCTTTGAGTGTTTTGCTTTGAAGCAACTCACCGAAAATAAACAAAAGGTTGGAATGATGAAAAGACTATTTTTAATGCTCTTGGCGCTGGGCTCTTACATGAGTGCATTCGCACAATCTAGTAGAAATGAACTCCCAAAAGAAGTGCAATACCTCCCGGCAAAAACAAGCTTAGCTGCAAAGCTTGACCTCAAAGCTATAAAAAGCATCGATTTCGTTAAAAGGATTCTTTTAGACGACAGCATAAAACTTACCGAAACAACTTCATATATAGAGACTATCTTCGGTTTAGATCTCATGAAAGTGGATACGACTTGGCTAGCAGCTGCAGGTGAAAATCAGTTCCTTATGCTTATGGACGGTGGTTTTGACGCACAAGCGATAAAGAATGCTCTAAAGAAACTCAGTCGCTACTCACAAGTAAAAATCGATGGCGTTGATTACATCGCTACTTTCCCAGATGAAAACAAGCCTGGTATAAATAACCTTATCGCTATACTCGATGAAAATACCGTTCTATTTGGTGAAGAAAAATTTGCTTCTGACTACCTAAAAGTCTTCACAAAAAGAGCTCGCGGTATAAAAGGTTCAGATGTTATCAAACTGAAAAAAATTCAGAAAAGTGGTAAACTCTTTCACGGTACGACAATCAACTTTGTTCTACCGGAAAAAGAAAAGAATAACCCTATCCTTAAAAACCTAAGTGATGGTGAGTTTCATGCCAATCTTGAAGGTAACTTCCTCAAAATTCACATCGACGCCGAAGCTAAGGAAAAAGATAGCCTCTATGGTATGACTATGCTTCTAAACGGCATACTCAACTTTCAGAAACAAGATAATAAAACGACCGGCAATAAATTGATTGATGAGCTGATTTATAACAGCGTCGTGAAAAATGATAAAGAAAAGATTTACTTCGATACAAAAGTTAAAAAGCAAAACATCGAGCTTTTAGTTGAAACACAAGTCTTCGGTTTAGACGCTGTTTTTCAATAAGAGAATTTAAAGGGTAGAAAAGGTCACCAGTTTCGATTGGTGGCCTTTTTAGTTTCTGCGAATAGGAACGTCAGAAAACTGTTGAACTACTGCTCCAAAAGCCGACTCTAAAGACTGGTACAACTCTGAAACAAAAGATGACTTTTCACTGACATCGCAGAAATAAGACATCTTATCCAACTCACGAACAGATATACCAAAGTAGTCAATCTTCTCTAAGTTTTTGCTCTCTAAATCCAACAAACAAGTTTCCAAGTAAGCTGCAGCTTCCGTTAGTATTCCTTGCCACTGATTCATAAAGTTCATTTCCATAAATGGAGAATCGTCTAGAGCACTCGCCAATTCAAATGGATTGACCTCTATGCGTATAGAGTTAAACAGGTTGCCAACAGCCTTAAACTTTAAGATCTGCCAATCCCAAGTCACAAACTTCTCATCAAATGGCAACTGACGGCTTAAAAGACTTTCTGGTGGTAACTCATCTACTGAAACAAAGTCATTTGACTGAACTTCTAAACGACAAATTTCGCGAATGAGTAAAGAGCTAATTGATTCTGGTTTATAACCCAGTGAAACTAGTTTTTCAGATATAGTCAAAACTTGGCGGCGAGATACAGCCGAACTTAGTTTACTCAACTCTGACTCTATTCTTTCTTCTAAAGCTGATAAGGTATTATTTTGCAAAGAACTGCGAAAGTGTTCCGCGACTTTCGTAAAACCGTTATCATTTAAAACTTTGATCAATGAAGCGTGCAGTTGATCTTGATCTTCTTCAGTATTTTTAAATGGGCGAGCACTCTCACGTAGTCCACAATGAAGAGCAATAAGTATGTCATCCACCATCCAAATATTGCGGATATCACAGGCTCTAAAGCTATTGCTCAAGCGATCGTGAAACTCATCCACATCAAATAGAAATGAGCTTCTACCAGACTTTCCAAGAAGGATGCGATTTCCCGAACTGTGAATCATACTATTTCGAGTAGAGCTCCTTGATCTCACTGATAAATTCTTCGGCGTCTTTGAATTGTCTGTAAACAGAAGCAAAGCGAACATAAGCGACTTCGTCTATTTCTTTCAAACTTATCATCACCATACGGCCTATCTCTTTTGCTGGAACTTCACGGTCAAACTCTTTCTGAAGGTTTAACTGTATCTGCTCCATAGCGCGATCAAGTTGTTCACTAGTGACAGGACGTTTGCGACAGGCTAATTCTAAGCCATTGCGGATTTTTTGGAGGTTGAGTTCTTCTCGGCGGCCTTGCGACTTAAGAACATAGAATTCAGTGCGGATGACTTCTTCTTGAGTATTGAAGCGCGACTTGCACTCAACACACTCGCGTCGACGACGGATAATTGCTTTATTTTTAGCAACTCGAGTTTCTAGAACTTTATCTTCAGTACATCCACATTCCGGACAGCGCATCTTATGCCTTTATTCGTTTAATCTTCTTCAACTAATAACGACGGAATTAATAATCCCTGACCATCTCTTCCTGGAACCTCTTTTAAAAAGTACTTCCTCGAACACTGGTCACACTCAAGGTTTTGACCATTGTCGTCCTTAGATAAGCTTGAATTGCCTTTACATGCAGGGCAACACATAAGCTCAACCAACATAGGGTTTAATTGTAAATCTTTACTCAACTTAAACTTACTCAAAAAATTAGATAAATACTGCTGTAACAGGTATCCGGTAAAAACTTTATTGCAAATGCTTAATCGCGGGGATTATTGTATTACTCACGTCGTTCCGTGAAATCGCTCATTAATCGTATAGGCGATTATTTAAAAACAAAACTTTTAGGCTATATTCGGGCCTGATCACTTAGGAAAAATACATGGCTCTGAAAGTTACCAACAGAAAGTTTTACAAGTACATTTACTTGAAATTAATGCGCCAAAAAGGTACGGCTCATACTGTTGCGTTAAGTGTTGCCATCGGTATATTTTTTGGTTTCCTCATTCCTGTCTGCCAGATGTTTTTAGCTATATTTGTTGCCTGGGCTTTCAAGGTAAATAAGATCGTGGCAGCAGCCTGTACTTGGGTTACAAATCCAGTGACCATCCCTATTGTTTTCCCTTTCAATGTTTACTTAGGCTCCTTTTTTATAAAGTCTAAGATAAGTAAAGAAGAGATAGTTGAGATAATGAGTAATCTCACTTTCTCCGAAGCCTTTCAACTTGGTGCCAAACTTGGACTCGATGGTTTCCTTATGTTTGTCATCGGCGGTAGTATGCTTGGCGCAGTCTTAGCTCCCATAGCGTACAGCTTTGTCTATGTTACAGTTAAAAAGAACAATGAACGCAAAATTGAGCGTTCTCTACGAAGAAAGTTAAAGCGCGAAAAAAAGCGCGAGAAAAAGCGCATGAAAAGAGAAGAAGGTCAGTCAAATGAGCTTCATGATAATACGCGCCAACAAGAACCTAAAGTCTCGAACGTAAAATCGAGCCGGCCTGTTTCGGAGCAATAATGTATAGCGGTATCATCACCAGAGAAGGAATAGTTGTTGCCAATGAAGGCGACCAAAACGGTTACAAACTTACAGTTGCTAGTGACGTCTGCTCACTCGTTAAAACTGGCGATTCAGTTGGTATAAACGGAGTCTGCCTGACTGTTACCGAATTTGATGATCAAAAAGTAAGTTTTGACGTTTGGCCTGAAACTCTCAAAAGAACCACTTTACCGACAATCGTTTCGGGCGATAAGGTTCACGTCGATCTTCCGCTAAAACATGGCGAATACAACGGTGGTCACAACATCCTTGGTCATGTAGACTTCATTGCAGACCTGGTTGAACTGACCAGTGTCGAAGGTTCAGACCAAGTAAAGATCTGGTTCTCACTACCTAAAAACTTTCGTGACCTCATGCCAATAAGAGGCTGTGTTTCAGTCGATGGCGTTAGCCTAACAATTACAGATAGAAACAGCGAAGCATTTTCTGTTTCTCTTATTCCAGAAACTCTAAATCGCACGCACTTAGGGAAAATTACAAAAGGTGATAAAGTGAATATCGAAGTCGACTTCAACTCAAGACATATACAAGATGAATCAGGTGTCCTTTCTTTAAATATTCCAGACGAAGTTCGTGCTGAAAAAGTAGACTCTCAAGAAGAGTGGGCTTTAGCATCTCTCAAAAAAGGTTCGGCTGCTCTTATAGTTGACGAATCACCAGAAAGAACTGAAGTTGCTATAGTCGTTGCAACTGAAAAGCTTACTGAAGAAGTCCTAACATTTGCTATGGGCATGGCTCGTTCCGGCTGTTTGCTTGCAGTTGAAAACCACGTCGCAGAGAGACTTGCTATACCGGCTCCTGTAGTCAACAGTCAGCTTGATGAAGAAGGCAGACGCTACCTAGTTCAAGTCAGAGACCGTGAAGTTGAAGAGAACGACTTCTCAGCCAAAGCACTACTTAAGTCTATAGAGATGTTTCACAATGTTGAATACAGTGTTGGCGACTGGATTTGTCCCGGTAACGTTGCTGCAGTTCAGATACTTAGTAGTGAAATCGACCGTCCAAGAAATGTTCTTGAAGGAGCAATTGGCCTAACAGATAAAGCTTCACTTTATCCATCTGCACTTTGCATAACTATGCTGGCAGCAAATGGCGAAAGACTTTCAAAAGATCAAGCAGAAGCATTTGCTACTCGCTTTGAATTACCAATAGTGTCACTCAAACAAGCCTTATCATAAATTTTACTAGTTAATATTTAACTTTTACAATTTTAAACTACATTTTATCAAGTAAAAGAAATCGGTTTACAAAACTTGTATTCCGATTTCAAAATGGGTATTTTTACTAAAAGGCACAAAAGGGTATATAAAATGTTAGACACAAAAAGACCAAGTTTCGAACTTTCTACAGAGCCTGCACTTTGTTCAAAATGCCAAGGTATAGGATCAATTTGGGTATACAGCAAAGAAACAAAATGTGTTCAATGCGCTGGTTCTGGAGTAGAGCCTAAACAAAAAAATGGTTAAATCGCTGAGTTCTTATTCTAGTTGATTTTTCTGTTTGGATTTTTTAATGACTCACACTAAGTTTCTTGCATGAAACTAAACTTAGGCGTGTTCATGAAACTTATTATTATATTTACTATGCTCTTATCCACTGTCGGATTTTCTGCTGAAAAACCTAACTTTGTCTTCTTTATAGCAGATGATCTAGGCTTTGAAGACCTTGGTGCCTACGGTCATCCCGTAATCAAGACTCCACATATCGACCAGTTATCAAATGACGGTATGAAGTTTACCAACGCTTACTTAACAATTAGTAGCTGTAGCCCAAGTCGTTGTAGTATCATCTCCGGCCGTTATCCTCACAATACAGGTGCTGCAGAACTCCATACAAACCTACCAGTAGAACAAGTAAAGTTTCCTAAGTTGCTTAAAGAGAGTGGTTACTACTCTGTTATTTCTGGTAAAACTCATATTGGCAATATAAAAAATTCTTTCAACAAGATCTCAAATGGCAAAGGCCCTGGAAAAGAAGAAGACTGGGTTCCTATTCTAGAAAAAAGACCAAAAGATAAACCATTCTTCATGTGGTTTGCCTCTACAGATGCTCATAAGAAGTTTGAGATAAATGACAAAGCACCCATCTATGATCCAAAGGATGTGATCATCCCTCCTTACATGGTTGATGGACCTGAAATTCGCAAAGAGTTTACTGGCTACTACCATGAAATAAGCCGTTTTGACTACTACATCGGTGAAGTCGTTAAAGAACTTAAGAAACAAGAAGTTTTTGAGAATACATTTATCATCGTTATGTCTGATAACGGTCGCCCATTTACACGTGCCAAAACAAGACTATATGACAGCGGTATAAAAACTCCTTTTATCGTCCATTACCCTAAAATGATCACTAAAGGACTCGTTACAGATAGTCTTATCAGCTCTATAGATGTTGCTAGTACTATAGTAGAACTTGCTGGTCTAAAAGCAGACGAAAGAATCCAAGGAGTAAGTTTTACGCCTATTCTCAAAGATCCTAAAGCGACAGTTAGAGAAGTCGTCTTTGCTGAACACAATTGGCATGTCAATCAAGCTCATGAACGCATGGTTAGAATGGGCGACTTCCTCTACATTAAAAACAATTTTCCAGACCGCAGACTTTGGTGTGTGGAAGCAAGTTACCAAGAACTGGCTGAAGCTTATAAGGATGGAAAACTAAATGCTGCACAAAGCAACGTATTTAGAAACCCGTGTCCAGAAGAAGAGCTCTACCATGTCGGTAAAGACTTTCACCAATTGAATAACGTTGTGAATAATCCAGAGTATAAAGAAATGCTCAAGAAGATGCGTCAGCAACTCGCCGATTGGACTGAACAGACTGGTGACAATGTTCCAGAAAGCCCATCTCTCGACCGTGGTTCACCAAAAGCCAAGAAAGGTGAGAGGAATCCACACAGAGAAATGCCTGGTAAAGCAACTGGCGCAGAAAAGATCAATCACAAAGGCCCAATCAAAGCTCAGTAGATTTCAAATTTATCTTGCGATCCATTCTTTTTAATCAAAAAAGAATGATAAATCATTCTTTTATTAACTAAAAGAATGATTTATAGTAATTATATGAAAAGGTTTAGCTTAAAAATTACTCAAGAACTCTTTGAGGCCATAAAAAAGAATGGAAAACAACAAGCTGCTGTAAATACAGCAGTCAATGTTTTAATAAAGTCCCATAAAGTTTTTGAGCTTACTAAAACCGGAAAATTAGATAAACAACTAAGTTTTTCTTTAAGTGACCAACAGCTAAACCAACTAAAGCATTCACTCAAAATTGAGAACTCACGAGAACTTCTCAAACAAATCCGCCAAGCTCTTTACCACTCATTAAAGAAAAGTCCTAAGGTTGGTTTATTCCTTGATAACTTAGATGATGACTTAAAAGATATACTCAAGCAGAGAATTCGTGATGAATGGACTCACGATTCAACATCAATAGAAGGAAATACTCTTACTCTAGGCGAAACATCTTTCATCTTAAAGGAAGGCTTAACCATTTCCGGCAAAAGTCTTCGTGAACATGATGAAATACGTGGGCACGCAAATGCAATCAAACTCATATACCAGATTGCTCATAATAAAGACCTAATGGAAGAAGATATATTAAACCTTCATAAAACAACTATCATTAACCCACCATTTGATATAGAAAACCCTGTAGGTGCCTGGAAAAGGAAAGAAAATGGTGCTTACTGGGGTAAAGAGTACATACTTTATCCACCTCCAAAAAAAATTCCTCTATTGATGAAGTCGTGGCTAGAAACCTATAACTCTTTATTCGCTCCAGAAACATCAACTGAAGCCGTAAAGATCTATACATGGGTCATGCTATCTTTTACCTCCATACACCCATTTTTTGATGGAAATGGCAGACTTGCAAGACTACTAGCAAACTTAAAAGTTATTCAACAAGGCTTTCCACCAATCACAATTGATAGCCAATCTAGATTTGAATATTTAGACCTCATTAAAAACTTTCGATTAAAAGATGAGAACAATACATTAGAAATGACTGGTGATATAAAAAAGTTTGAAGCATTCATTTATCAACAATGGCAAAAGACTTTAAATATCGTTGACGAAGTTAGGGAGATACAGCGTCAGCGTTCTTAATTCTTTAAATCGATGTAAACTACGCCATCCACTAAAGTCTGACTAAGTTTCTTTTTTTCTTTAGGTTTTGGATAAAAGAAATCTTTTACTACCTTGGCCTTTTTAACTTGATTCAATGATGAAAAGTCTGGCCTTTTAACTCTGATTATTTCTTGCTGCATATTCAGCCTATACATAAATTATCTTTGTATAATTATTGTTGTGAGTTGGTGTAGGTGTGACGCCAAAAAGAAATTATTTCACAATTTTTACAGAGAACTTCTTCATATAATTGGATTTTCCAGAAAGAACTTTGAGGACTATTTCATAATTTCCGGGACCTACTTTCCAAGGGTAAACAGCCTCAGACCCTGGGGCATTTCCTGTTAGGATGTATGGAGGGTTTGCTTCTTCTTTATCAACTTTTTTGCCATTGATATAAAAAGCTATTTTTTCGCGTTTTTGAGCATAAGCCTTTATCGAAAAAGACCGACGGTACTCACTCAAACTGATAGTACTATGGTCCTCAAGGATTTTTAAGTCTTTACCCGTTTTTGCATCCACTAGAGTGAGTAACTTTACAAACTCTTCTTTAGCTAAAGCAAGATCTCCCTTTTCTATAGCACAGGCTTCCTCACCAGATTTCATGAGTATAGACTTATCGCTATTTTTTGAAGAGTAACGAATCGAACCTTCTGTAAGATCTAGCCACGATTTTTCATTTTCGGTTTCTAGAGAAAACTCAGTTCCAAGTATTTCTGCTATCGCATAAGGTGTATTAAACTTAAGGGCGCCATCTGCTTGTTTCTGAACACTTGCAGTTAGTTTACCTTTATGAAGATATATGTTTTTATTGGCTACATCAAAATTCAATTCTGAAGCTTTATCTATACCAATTTTGGTACCATCAAACAGGCTCACGACAACATCACTCTCTGCTTTAAACTTTAAGTTTTGAGGTAAGATTTGGCCACTAGAGTAAGTTTGAGAGCCATTACTAAACTGGCCTTGTGTTATGTAAACTTCAGGTGATTTACTCTCTAAGACAAAGAAAGCTCCGACTGCTAAACCAATCAAAACTATAGCTGCCAAAAGGAATGGAAATGAACTAGACTTCTTCTTTACTTTACGAGTCACTCTTCGACGAGAGCTTCTCGGGTTTGCGTCTATTTTTTTAACTACTTTATTGGCGAAACTCTGAGTTTGATGAAGCTTTTCACGCTTTATCTCATCAATCACCAAGTCTGAAAATAACTCAGGTGAACGCTCTTCTTTCAGGTTTATAGATATAGACTCTTCAAAAGCTACCAACTGCATCATCTGCTGAAATTCTTCAGGATGACTCTTTTCAAGATTTTCGAGATAGAGTAAATCCTCATCTCGCAATTTGCCTTCAATGATACGGTCAAAAACCTTTTCCGAATCTGGACTCATAAACTGTTTCCCCTCAGTTCATCTGATTGTCGAAAAACACACAACTTCAAACTCTCTAGTATACGCCTAAGCATATGGCGAATGTTACTAGCCTCTTTGTTCATCACTTGGGCTATTTCTTTAGAATTCTTTTCTTTGAAATACCGCAGTGTCACTAGTTTTCGATGGTTCTCTGGAAGTTTATCTAAACAAGTATCCAGCACATTTTTATCATATCCAAAATCAAGGCCATCAAGATTAGCTTCTAAGTTATCTGAAACCAACAAAGAGTATTTCTCATGCAGCAGTGCCTGTCGTCTTTTTACTTTTCTTCTTTCGTTTAAAACTAGATTCTTAGCTAGACTCAATAACCAGGCGCGCAAACTTCTACTTTGATCAAAAGTATGAAACTTTTTATAAGCTAAGATAAATGTTTCTTGCGCCAAATCATCGACATAACCTTCGCGAATCCCCATAACACGAATTGAAGTACGAACGCTATGTTCATACTCCAAGACGATATTTTTAAATTCTGTTAAGTCGATTTTATCCGACATATACTCTCCCACACAACAACAAGAGATTACCCAGTTTCTTAAAACTGGGTAATCAAGAATTTACTTAACTATATTTAGTTTTAACTTCAGTGTTTCACCGCTTAAACCAGCACCATTTTTTTCTGACTTTGGCATAGTTTCTACAGTATGAGTTCCAGCACCTATCAACCATGCATCGACATCTGATCCAGTGTTACCTTGGATAAAATAGCCTGCATTGTTTTCAATCTGAACTTGTGAACCATTTACTTTGAAAACGACGCTTCCTGGTGTGTCGTTTAAAGTCACTTTTAGACTGATGTTGCCATACTCATTTAGATCTATTGTATCATTGTAGTATACTTCCTTAACATCTGCATCTGTGTCAGCATTAACGAGTACATATTTCTCAATGATAAGTTCATCTTGTGGATCTTTAAGCTCCAATCCGCTGAATGTCGCAGTCGCCGCTTTAGATGAATCATGAGAAGTCAAAACAAGACCAGTTTTAACGTCTTCAAACATATCTACTTCAGTTTTTCCTAACGGCATCCAGCTTCCACCATCCGTAGAAAAATATGAACGGAAAGTATTCCCTGTTCTCACAAGCTTAAGCCACTGAGGAGCTGTCACTCCCTGTACTTTTTTACTGTAAGACTTGTAGCCTGCAACACTTCTATACTGAAATGAAACACCATTCTCAGGAGTCACAACAAGCATAACATGAGCTGAACTTTCTCCTAAAGACTCTCTGATCATGATACCGGCCTTCGACCACTCATGAGTTTCAGTTAAAGACTGAACTTTAGCAACAATTGTTAAGTCGCCACTCCAGTTTTGGTGTACAAAACCGAATTCGTCGCTGTTATTCCAGATGTCGCTTCCCGCAGCACTTAGTGTAAAAACACCGTCATCGTAGCTTGCGTCTGCATTTGCATCGCCAACTTGGTCAGAAATAAGACTTCCAGGAAATGAACTCTCAGCTTTTACAGTAACTGAAATAGTCTTGCTAGACTTCTTACCTTGGTTGTCTTCCGCTTCAACTTTTAGAGTGTAACTACCAGCTGCCATATTCTTAAGGAAAGCGTCACTTTGACTTGGTGAGCCCCACTCATATGGAGCGTTATTTTCCTTTCTTATAAAAGCGCCATTTACATAAAGCTTAACGTTGTTTATGCTTCCGTCTGAATCTGAAGCGTTCGCCTTTATGTAAAGACTTGCACCTTCTTCGATAATTGAATTATTTGCCGGAGTTACAAAGTTAATTGTAGGAGCTTCATTTGTTGGTGGAGCTGGAGTGTTTCTTGTTTCGTCAGGACCATGACTAGTTAAGCCACCAAGAACTGCTGGACTACTGTCATTTCCACCACGATCAGCATGAATCAAGACTATCTTATCAACGATATACTCTGCACTTAAGTCAGATCTACTGTTAACGACAAAGTCATATTCTCCTGCTGAATTTACTTCAAAAAATGGATGATAACTACGATCTTCTGAGTGGTGTGACTTTGGACGAGACTCAAACTTTAAACTTTTCTGATGAGTTCCCATACCTATAACTGAGTTTCCATTTCCAACTTTTAATTCCTTGCCATCAAAAGTCACGATACAGTCGTTGTTGTCTCCATCAGCATAACTAGGTTTAGCATGACGGAACCAAACATAGTACTTACCAGTTTTGGCAAACTTTATCTTAAAGGTCATGTCATTTGTCGAAGCACCAGGGTTGATCATTTTTATACCACCACTTGTGCTGCTGTCGTTACTCGGAGTCCACTCTTGTTGAGTTGCACTCTCAGCTTCCATAGAAACTAAACCGTTTACTTCTTTAAATGTCGCACTTACAGGAGCGGATTCCGGATTCCACGCACCGTATTTATTTTTAACGTGTTTTAGCCACCAAAGAATACCGATGTCACTTTGAAGAGTTTTAACACTGTCATTTATATCTGGATTATTTGCTTCACCACCCGGATTCATAAATGGACCGCCAATACCTTCTACAGGAGCACACTGGATATACGTTGAAGCAAGCATGTAACCGTTTTGGTTTTTCACATCACTATCAGTTTGATTGATCTGAGCATTCTTCATATTGTCGTTATAGCGACCTATACGAATGTAGTTGTAGTAACCACCTTCCTTACTGTAACTTCCCCAGTATCCACCCGGAGTACTGCCTGGAGAACCTTCACTTTGAATCCAAGGGCGGCTGCCATCTTTTGGACTGTGGTGAAGAAGTATATCTGCATTTGCCGGAGGAGTTCCAGACTTATTATAACCAAGCACCATGTTTGGATTAGCTTCATGACCTGCTTCAATCATTGAGCCGATGTCCCAACCCGTTGCTTTTGCTGCCATACCTTCGTTGTCAGGATCAACAAATACGTTTGTATAGTTGTTATCCTTTAACCACTTAACCGTATTATAAACAGCTTTATCGGCGTCTTCTTGCTTCCAGTGACCTAAGTCAGCTTTAGCTGTTGAAGTACTCCAATAAAGACAACCAACCAGTATGATTATGCCTCTTTTATCAGCTTCTTCGATGATACGACCAAGACGATTTGCATAAGTCATATTTAAAGAACTATCTGGATTATAACCTTTTATATCGCCAAAACGCGAACCCATGACAAAAACACTGATGGTATTTACACCGTAAGACTTAAAAACATCCAAGTTGTCAATTAGCTCTTGAGTTTCGTCTTCACTTATGAGTGCGTTCGAACATCTCAAACCTATAACTTTGAATTCTTTATTATTAAAGTAAACATTTTTTCCCGACACGGAAAAGGTGTTTATTCCAGCCATAGTATTCACTGAGAATAAAAGACTAACTAACAGAAATAATAAATTCCTGAATCTATTCATAACCATTGCTTCACTCCTTATAATTTGGTTAAGCAATGATTAAATGTCGCAGCTACTACTCGGTGTGATTTCAAAAAACATTTTTTTTAGTTTTTTTGCTGAAATCTGATAAAATTGAATTCTGACAGCGTAATGTATTATATAAACATATTTTATAACATAGATAAAATGAACGGACTTTTACGATGAAAACCTTAATAGTAATCATGCTTTTACCTTTGTCGTTGTGCTTAGCAAATGACTCTAAAAAGCCAAATATTGTCTTTTTACTCGCTGATGATATGAACAAAGACCATTGGGGTATTTTCGGCAGCATAGACTCTAAAACTCCAAGCATTGATGAAATAGGTAAAAATGGCGTGATCTTTAATAACGCTTTTTGCTCAGTCGCTATGTGTGCTCCATTTCGTCAAGAACTTTACAGTGGTAGATCTCCATGGAGAACTGGGACTTTAGCAAATCACTCGAAATCCAAACCAATTACCAAAAGTTTACCCCACTATCTAAATCCTTTAGGTTACAACGTTGCTCTCATTGGCAAGTCTCATGTTGGACCAACCAAAGCTTACCCATTTGATTTCTTTCCAGGCAAAAGTAAAAAAGTAGACCAAAACGACTTCTACATAAAAACCACCAAAGACTATATCCAAAAATCACTTAAAAGTGATAAGCCATTTTGTGTATTCATAGCTTCAAATGACAGTCACGCTCCATTCACAACAGGTGATAAAAGTAAATTTAAAGCTGACGAATTGACCATTCCTCCCTACTGGATCGATACTCCAGAACTGCGAGAAACTCTCGTTTCATACTATGCTGAAGTAAATAACTTTGACTCTCTTGTTGGTCGAATGAAAAACGAACTGATAAACATGAAACTCTGGGAAAACACCATCTTTATAGTTTGTAGTGAACAAGGTTCACAGTTGCCTTTTTCAAAATGGACATGCTATAAAACTGGTCTAAATACCGGCATAGTGGCTCATTGGCCAAAAACTTCAGTCTCACAAGTCAATCAGCTTCTAGCAACTAGCGATATAGCGCCAACTCTTGCTGAAGTTGCAGGTTACGAAATAAAAGAAAATGACTTCGATGGCAAAAGCTTTCTACCTATTTTAAAAGGCGATACTCAAGAAATAAATGAATATGTCTATGGTGCTTTCACAAACGTGAACATCATTGATAATAAGAAAAGAGTCTTCCCTATACGTACTATACGCAACAAGCAATACACTCTTATCTATAACCCAAACTCTTCTGAAGTGACTTCAAACCTCACTTTGTCTCAAGCCTTAAAAATGCAAGAAGATCCATCCTTAAAGAAAAATGACATAGCCTCATCATGGGTCGAGTTAGCTAGAAAAAACAAAAAGTACCAATCACGAGTGAATCAACTAAATAAACGAAGTGAGTACGAGTTCTATCTCTTAGAAAAAGACCCACATGAGCTCAGTAATCAGATAAATAACCCAGAGTATAAGCAAGTCATTGAAAAACTAAAAAGCGAACTCAGTAAGAAGCTTGAACAACTAAATGACAGCAATCCTATTCAAACTGAAAAGTCCCTAATTAAACGATAATTTCAGCCTTCAAATAAAGCTTATCTAAAGAGATTGCATGAAATTTATAAGAATTTCTGCAGTAGCTCTTAAAATTCTTAACTCATTGAGCTTTATTTGGCCTGGTATTAACTACACGTCAATTAAGGAATAATAATGCGTAAATTTATCTTGATCATTGCGGCTGTCTTCGCTTTTGGTTGTTCTAGTCAGATCCCATATGAAGGAAAAGACCACCCTTTTAGAGTTGCTATGCGCGACATGAAGCCTCCGTATAAAACTATCGAGAACTTCGAAAAAGACGCAAACTTGGCAGCGCAAGCTCAAAAAGCAGCTCTAGATCTTAAAGCTCTTTGCGAATCTACTGCAGACATGAACCCAGCGTTCTTAACTGAAGGTCAGTGCAAAGCTTATAAGAAACACTTCAGCGATATGGTTAAAGTTATAGATAACTTCCAACCTGCTTTTCACAGTGGCGACGTAAAGAAAGCTCAAGGCTTATTTGCTGAACTAGCTAAAGTGAAAAAAGCTGCACACGGTGAATTCTACAAACAAGCTAAGAAACACCGCGGTGGTGACGAGAAATAATCGTCAATCAAACTACTTTAAAAGCCCGACTCTAGTTACATAGATGTTGGGCTTTTTTGTGGAAAAATTTGCAGTGAAAAGCTTCGAACAGTATCTTATAAAAAAGCCGAAAAAGCTATCAAAGTTACCTGTCGAAAAACTGTTAATAAACTATTAATAAATCTTTAATAAACCATCAATAACTATGGCAATAAGGTTATCAACAGAGTTACCATCAGATCTACTAACAGCAAAAAAACGATTTAAGACTGTAGAAAAACCAACGACTTATAGAGTTATCCACACAATCAACAGAGTATAATAATAATAAATTTATATATATAAAAAAGAAATATATAATATACCCTGTTAAAAAGTTGATAACTTCTGATATCTCCATTGAATCAAACATCATTACTTTTATCTTATTTGGATAATCTATAAAGGATGATTGATGACTATTCAAATGTGTGAATTTGCCGAAAGGCAATATGATCAAAATTTCCATGGCACTAAAGTTACTCCAGAAATAGTTGAAGAACTTATTTCTCTTGCCGACAATCCTGTTCAAGAGTTTCCAGGTTACGCCGACTTCTGCAAGATCTTAGCTATATCAAATAAAAACGAAGATGGTTCATATAAGTTCCCTTCTTTGAAATGTCTGACAGTCGATAAAAAGTGGGCTTTGGAAAATGGTGCAACTTTACACACAGACTACGAAGCTAGAAACGATAATGAAGTCGCAGTTCTTGTCGAGTGGATTACTGGGATAGAAACTCCTGTAGCGGATTTCGTTCACTTGATTCTTTACAGCCGTGAGCAAATGGAAAAAGAAGGTGATGTTGTTGAAGCTGATTGGGCGATTGTTTCCATTGGTGGTGCAGCGACGGTTGAGGTTGAACCTATGCGTCCGATCACTGCTATGAGAAATGCTCTTGGCGTTGAAGAAGGTGGTAGCGGCGTGGTTATCGATCGAAAAGCATATAAAGAGTCTGTTGAGTTTTGGTCGAAGTACAGCATGATTCGCGAGTAGTTTGTGGCTGAAAGGTTTCTCTTGAAAGATGTTTTCAATAAGGAAAACATCGAAGCTTTAGCTAAATCTATCAAAAAGACATGGGCAAAGTTTGATGATTCATCATTCTTGAAGACTGTCTTTGACGGTTTTTCTGAATTGTCATTTTCAGAGAGAAACCTTCGTATCGCTGAAACTCTTGGTTTGTACTTGCCTGAGAATTTTTGTGAGGCGTCGAAAATACTAAGAAGTTCACTTGGTGAGGAACTTCCTCAGTCAGACTTAGAAGGTTTTAGTGGTTTTATTTATATGCCAGTTGCAGCTTTTTCTGCTTCGAAAGGTTTGGATTACTTTGATGAATCGATGGTTTTACAGAGAGAAGTCACTAAGAGATTTACTTCAGAGTTCAGCATTCGTTACTTTTTACAAAAATACCCGAAGAAGACTATGGAGCAAATGTTACTCTGGGCTCGAGATGAAAACTATCATGTTCGTCGTCTAGCTTCAGAAGGTTGCAGGCCGCGCCTTCCCCTCAGTATTCGTCTTCATTGTTTTGTCAAAGACCCAAGTCCAGTTCTTAAAGTTTTGGAAATACTCAAAGACGATAAACAGCTTTATGTGCGTCGATCTGTTGCGAATAATTTAAATGACATTTCAAAAGATCACCCTGATATTGTCATTGAAACTTTGGAGAGATGGCAGAAAGAAAATGTTGATCCTTGGCTGACCAAACATGCTCTGAGAAGTTTATTTAAGCAGGGGAATAAAGCGGCATTGAAACTTTGTGGCTATGCTGTGGATCAAGAAATAGCGTGTCGTCACTTTCAACTGAATTCAAAAACGGTCAATCTTGGAGAAAGTTTAAGCTTTTCATTTGAGCTGGAAACAGAGAAAGAAGGGTTATTCATGGTGGATTTTGTGATTCACCACATGAAAGCAAATGGAAAACTCAGTCCAAAAGTATTCAAACTGTCGAAATGTAGCTTTGCAGGAAAAAGAAAATTTAGTGGAAAACACTCAATTCGTGAGATATCTACCAGAAAATATTATTCGGGCAAATATCTCATCGACATTCAAGTAAACGGATCAAAAGTAGCTTCAGAAGAGTTCGAACTTAAAATTTAAGCTACGGCTTCTTCCTCAACTTCGATTATATCGTCGTACATCTTGTTGAGAACCTTGCGGTTTGCTGGCGTGTCTTCAAAACCTAGTACCTGACAAGCACCTTGATTGAAGAGGTCGGCTCCTTCATGAAGACTGTTACTGAAGCCTAGAATACGGCTTATATAGACCGAGAGGTTAATTAGTGAAGCCAGCCTTAGGGTTTCGCTGTCAGCGTCCATGTCGATTAGTTTCTGAAGATTGTTATGCATATGGATCACTTCAATGGTCCTAGAATCCA
Organism: Lentisphaeraceae bacterium; assembly: GCA_021232515.1. GTDB lineage: Bacteria > Verrucomicrobiota > Lentisphaeria > Lentisphaerales > Lentisphaeraceae > JAKVBD01. The sequence continues at coordinate 12,737 of JAJPOQ010000077.1, read as the reverse complement.
ATTTCCAGTACTGTCCGATGATTTTCCCGGCTTCGTTGTGGAATATAGGGAAAATGTTCTTAAAGAGCGACTGGTGGTACTCTACGTCGATATCGTCGGGTAGATCATAGTGGATAGAGATCTGCTTCAATAAACCAAGCTTACCAACGTTGTGAAGTAATCCAGCAAGGAAAGTTTCATTTGGATCGAGGCCAAACTGACGAGAAAGAACTCTAGCTATTTTTGCAACAGCTTGACTTTCAGTGATAACTTCTTCGGCGACATTTGTGAAAATGGGACTATCTGGGACAGAGAGTTTCGATGCATTTAGAAAGAGAATGGACTGAATAGATTGTTTACCAAGACGCGGAAGAGCTTGAGTTAAGTTTCGTATAGCTATACCACGACTAAAAGCGGCTGAGTTGGCAACTGAGAGAAAGTCACCAGTCAATACAGGACTATGTTCTACAAGATCTACTATTTCAGGGTACTGAAAATTCTTTTTGTGAAGTATGCCTAGTATGGCCGAAAGATTGTCTGGTATTTCGATTATTTCTAGTCGGTGTTCTTTGATACTTCTATGTAATTCGTCGTAGAGAACTGTATTTGTAACTGCATCAAACTGAATGTGTTCATCTTTTATTATTGGATTTTCCCACCAAAGAGATTCTGGTTCTTGAGTGTCGGAATTCTCAGCACCTTCTGAGTTTTCTTCTACAGGTTTTTCTTCTTTGATGTCAGCAACCTTAACACTGACTGATTCTGAACTGTCACCGCCGAATAACCGGCTGAAAAATGAAAATATTCCCATTGCTTGTCTCTCTGTTATCTATTGATCCGCTCATTCATCACCGCATGTGGCATGCCATGTTTAAATGTGGAAAAAGTTGTTTTCTGTAACAAATATAAGGATTTTCAACTCTACTCTTGCACTCGGAATCAATTCCAATTATTATTAGTAACAACGGGAAGATCGTTTACACTGATTTGGCGAATAAGAGGTTTATATGGATATGATTTCATCAGAAGTAGTTACAGAGAAGGTTCGAGTGCGCGCATTGCCATCGTACCAGTCTGATCATTCTTCTCCTGAGCAAAACCGCTACTTATTCTCGTATCACATCATCATTCACAATGAATCTGAGATCGATGTTACACTTAAAAGTCGATACTGGAAAATTATCAATGCAGAAGGGGATGAGCATGAAGTACGAGGTTGTGGCGTAGTTGGAGAAACTCCGACTTTGAAACCTGGAGAATTTTATGAATACGATAGTTTTAGTATTTTAGATACACCATTTGGAACAATGGAAGGTTACTACATCTTTGAACGAGAAGATGGAGACGTAATCAAAGTTGAAGTTGCTAGATTTTACTTAGCGACAAATGCAGATATGGGAAGCCTAACTTAGACTTCCACATAAGGGTTATTAAAAACTACTTCATTTTTTGAAGTGATTTTTTTTATGCTTGGATTGCCTGCTGAACTAACTTGGTAGTTGATTCATGGCTGTGCGATCCGCAGATAAAGCATGAGTGGTGACAGAAAACTCCGTCTGGAATATTCGCAATTTCAGAGAATCCTTCATCTCTAAGTCCAGCCCATTCATTTGGAAATGACTTTCTATCGTTGAAACTTCCCAGTTTTTCAGAAACTGTTCGAGCATACCATTTTTCGTCATTTGGATACATGACAAAAAGAATATTTTTACCTTCTTCTGTTGAAAGTAAGTGCTCCATAAAGTTACAGTTTTCACTGACTTCCAAGTAGCGTTTTCCTTCGGCATTAGCTCGTTTTATCGAGTCAACAGTTTCTTGCTTACTAGCAAACCATTTTTGAGCTTTAGCAATGTAAGCTTTAAGAACTTCACGTGCTCTATTTACTTCTTGCTCAAACACTTCGTCAGCTTTTGAAAAGTCTGTAGGATTCATAACAGCTACCAATGAACTAACAGAAACATCGCCAACACTAAAGCCATTATCAGCTTTAGTCGTCAGTTCTATACCGTTGTCATGTGCATCAAGTGTACGAATAAACTTCCAGCAAATGCGCTCAGCTATTTCTGGTGATTGGCAAATCTCACTACCATAGTGTTTCCAAACTAGACCGATTGACGACATAGGTAGACCGTCTTCATAAGTTGGTCCATTTTTAAAATGGTGATCGTAGATTTTATTGGCGTGGTCATAAACACCGCCGACGTCTACTAAATAGTCGCACTTGGCCCAGTCTTCAGATTTTCTAGAACGAAGAATCTTATAGTCTGGGTGCAATAAACTTAAAGCTGCTATAGCAAAAACGTCGTCGGCATGAAATTTACCGCTGTGACTTCCTAAAATGGTCATAAAGTTTCCTAAAATTTTGCAGCTAATCTACTCATTGTTTGATCAAGACAAGCTGATATAAGGAATTTATTTAATTTTATTTAGTCTACTACTGAAAAACTGTAGACGTTTTTCGCCGTAAAAGTATCTCCAGGTTGAAGAAGAGTTTCAGGAAAATTTGCGTGGTGTATAGCGTCTGGAAAGTGACCAGGTTCAAGACTTAGTCCAGCATGTTTATCATAGACTTTACCATTTTTTCCAGCAACATTTTCTAAGTGGTTTGCTGTGTAAAAGTGTATGCCAGGACGAGTCGTTGAGATGCTCATTTTACGACCTGAGTTGGGTTCAAAGAGTTCAGCGGCTAGATCTAGAGAATAGTTAGATGATTTATTTAAGGCCATGGTTACGTCGAAGCTGTTTTCATCTTTTGCCAAAGCATCTGAAACTTTTGTTGAGGAATTGAAATCGTAAGCAGTATTTTTAGTTTCTAGAAGATTTCCTGTAGGGATACCATCATCAAAGTATTCGATTCTGTTATCGGCAAATATTTTTAACTCATGATCGAGAGCGTTCTTTGAGTTGAAACCACTTAAGTTGAAGTAAGCATGCTGAGTGATGTTGATTGGACAGGCTTTATCAGTTGTTGCTTTGAGCTCAAATGTTAGCTGGTTTTCTTCATTCCATGTATAAGCAGCTTTGACCGATAAGTTTCCAGGGTAGCCGTCGTCACCATCAGGCGAAATAATTGAAAAGGTAACTGTTGCTGAGTTTTCATCGCTAGAAACTTGAGATTCCCAAACTGACTTTTTAAGTCCTTTGCTACCACCGTGAATATGATGTGCCTCTAGATTTTTTTCTAGATCGTAGTCAATACCGTTTATAGTCATTTTTCCGTGGGCAATTCTGTTACTTACACGACCATTGGTCGCACCAAATGAGTTGCCATCTTCTTCATATTCTTTCAGAGAGTTATAACCGAGAAAGACATCTTCTATTTTCCCGTTTCTATCGGGAACATTTAGTGAAACAAGGCGTGCACCAAATTCTATAAATGAAACAGAAGCACCAGTTGAGTTTATAAGTTCTATGCGATTTATGGTTTGTCCGTTATGAACACCGAATTCTTGTTTTTTTATTTTCATAATTGCGTCTAATTTTAAAATTGATGTGTGTTTACTATCTATTGTATTTATTTAAATAATTAATAATTAGTTATTTATATATATTTTAAAATGATTTTATTTTGTAATTATATCGCAATAAAAATAAAAATCAACTATTGCTAATCGACTAGTACAAGAGGACATTTTTTTATTCAGATAGATTCGAGTCGTTTTCAAAGTGGGTAAGTCCATTGTCTTTAATTGACCGTTGGAAAACTATGTTTAGTTGTGTTTAGATTCACTAATTACACTTATCTTAATATTTTTGATACATTTATGATTGTCTTGTTGAATCTTTTAACTAGAGACATGAATTAATAAGCATGAAAAATATATCGTGTTTTTTAAAACACGTACTTGCATACATAGAAAGATTGCATAATCTTTAGCAATCATTGAGAAATGCGTAAAAATTAACTTTGGAGTTACTGTTATGAGTTTTAAATTTAACAAATCTGGATACTTAAAAAAAGAGTGACTGTATCTAGTTTTACTCTAGAGCTTTGAATCACATTTCTGGAAACTTCTAAAAAATAAACAAATTTTAGGACTCTTAGTAGTTTGTATGTGAAACTAATTAGAGCTTCAGAGGCTAAGGTATCAGGTCACATTGAATGTACTCATCTTTATAATTTATAGAGGTTAGATTGTAAGAACTGATATTTTACTTAATGGACTTGGATTCAGCTATTGAATTGGATTAAACTAGGCATCTACTTACAAGTGCTAGCTTGTTCATATTCTGATTAGCAAACATTCTGCATATACCCGAAATTTTCTTATAAAATAAACAATTACCAATATTGGCATATATGAAAAAAAAGAAACTGGATAAACACTCTTCTTCAATACCACCAATAGCTGATTTTGACTCAAAATTTTCTCCATTTCAAAGACTGAAAGTTTTGCTACGTCCAGAGAAAATGGATATTGTCATAATAATTGCTTTCGCTACAAGCATTGGTTTGTTACTATTGGCGAGTCCGATTGCCGTACAGGCTATTGTAAATGCTGTAACTTTTGGTGGTTTGATCCAACCAATAGTAATCATAACATCCTTGTTAGCATTAGCACTGGGTATTGCGGCAACATTATTTTGTATTCAAACTTGGACGGTTGAGTTACTCCAGCAGCGTATATTTGTTAGATTAACTGCAGATTTAACTGCACGCGTGCCTAAAGTTAAAATAGAAGAATATAATTCAGGTCATGGCCCTGAGTTAGTTAATCGCTTTTTTGACATCCTTACAATACAAAAGGCTGCTCCCAAACTCCTTATAGATGCTCTTGGTACTATCCTAGCAATTATTGTAGGTCTTTCTGTTTTGGCAGCATATCACCCCTTACTACTTATATTCGACGTATTTTTGATTGTTGTCATTGCAGTAATATTGTTTTTGCCACTGAAGCGAGGTCAAGGTACTGCCATTAGTGAAAGTTCTGCAAAGTATGAAGTTGCTGCTTGGCTCGAAGAAATAGCGAGAGTACCACGGGCATTTCGCACAGGTGAAACCCAACAATGGATCTTCGATAAATCTGATGAACTTACGACTAAGTGGGTAAAAACTAGAAAATCACATTTTCGTGTTTTGTTTTTACAGATAATAAGTGTGCAGTTTTTATACGTTGTTGCTAGCGTTATCTTACTTGGTTTGGGAGGTTGGTTGGTACTGAAAGGAAGTTTATCGATAGGACAACTTGTAGCAGCTGAACTTATAGTTACTGGTATTGTATATTCTATTTCTAAGAGTGGTAAACATCTAGAAACTTGGTACGACCTCATGGCTGCAGTTTATAAAGTTGGTCAGTTACTGGACACCCCTATACATCGCACTGGTGGCGAGCAAGTAGTCCCTAGTCAAGAGTCTGGGTCATCACTTCAATTCAACAACCTTTCATGGAAGGCATCTCGAAAAGACCGTGCGTTTAAAAATATAAATTTATCTGTTGAAGCTGGAGGAAAAATCGGTCTTCATATTTCAAACGACATAGATAAGACCATACTTCTCGACATTATATGGGGTTTGAGAGAACCTACATCGGGTTTTATAAAGCTTTCAGGAATAGATACTCGTGATTTAGCATTAAATGAATTACGTAGTGAGATAGCTATTGTTTCAACAGTAGAAGTTATAAATGGCTCAATCAGCGAAAACATTAGCTTACATCGAGATTCAGTAACTTATGAAGACATCCTTAAAGCGATCAGCTTTGCTGGTTTAACTGAGGTTATTGATGCATTACCAGAGGGCTTAAATACTATACTTCATCCACTTGGATGTTTGTTGTCGGATGATGAATTACGACGTTTAATGCTTGCACGTGCACTTGTGGGCTCTCCTTCGGTACTCGCCGTTGACGCCCTATTTGATCACTCCTTACCTCATGTTAGGAACTCCATTTTTGATAATTTATTTAAAAAAGATAATCCATGGACTTTAGTTATTGCATCTGACCTTCCGGAGGTTCTAGAACGTTGTAATGAAGTCCTAGAACTGAGTAACACTGATAGCTCAAAGACAAATCAACAAACCGCCTCTGGGTATAACTTAGAAGAGGAATCATAAACTCATGTCTAGCTCAAAAAAACATCAACTCCTACCATTAGATCTACCAGCATATCAGCTAATTGGTCGACTGCGTGTTGGCCGCTTTTTAGGCTTTTCGCTTTTGATAAGTCTCATTGCGGTTCCTGTTCTTTTAGTTATAATTCCATGGCAACAGAACATATCTGCCACAGGCCATCTTACGGCACTTAATCCACTTGAACGAACTAGAATCATACCTGCGCCTGTCAGTGGTCGTATAGTTAAACTTTATGTTCAAGAAGGTGACGTAGTCAAGAAAGGTGATACACTGGCAGAGATGGAAGATTTGGACAAAGACTACGCTCTTCGTCTCGCTCAACAGTTAGGGTTTGTTAGGAAAGAGCTTGAGGCTGCTCACAGCACACTAGAGTCCTTAGATGATCAACTCATTCAACTACAAGAAGAGCGTCAATTTTCCATTAAAGCTGCTACATCTCAGCTGAAAGTTGCTGTTGAGAAAGTCAGAGCTGAACGTGCGATTTTATCTGGCCTTAAGGCAACATTAGAGCAAAAAGAACAAGACTATCGTCGAAAAGAAAGGCTTCTTAAAGGAGGTGCGACCTCAACTTTAAATGTTCAAAAAGCAGAGGGAGAATATAAGCTTGCTAAATCTAAAGTTAAGGCAAGCGAGGCTAAGGTAGATGAGGCACTTAATCAAGAATTGGCGAAAGCATCTGATGTTAAAAAAATCGGAGCTGAGAAAATGGCCAAGATTAACAAGTTGCGGGCGGATAGAGAAAAATCAGCACAAAATCTACAGAAGGTAAGAAAAAGCCTCACAGAAGCCGAAAGTAAACTTCAACGTCAGTCTACACAAACAATAGTTGCGCCTAACGATGGTACAATATTGAGTATTGATGGTGTTGCAAGCGATGTTATTTCTCGTGGACAAAGCCTTATGCATATAGTTCCAGAGACAGACACTTTTATTCTAGAATTTTGGGTTCGTGGTATTGATGCACCTCTTATTAGTCAAGGACGAAAGTCTCGTGTACAATTTGAGGGTTGGCCAGCAATTCAGATAGGCGGTTGGGCATCGGTTGCGATGGGAACTTTTGGTGGAATTGTCTATCGTACTGATACACAAGCACGTGCTGATGGATATGTGCGTGTATTGATTAGCCCAGATCCAGATGAAGAGCCATGGCCAGAGCAGCCGTTTTTAAGGCAGGGTGTTAGAGCGTCGGGACAAATTCAATTAAATACAGTTAGTCTTGCTTACGAAATATGGCGACAACTAAATGCCTTTCCAATAACGAATAACAACGCTACTCCGAGTGATAAGTCATCTTCTTCAAATAAATTAGGTAAGTCGAGTAAAGAGAGCTCTAAAAAATGAAGAAGTTTCACCGTGCATTACCTGTTTCCTTATTAGTTTTATCTGTATTTACAAGCTGTATTAATCATGATTCAAAATTCGCTTCTTCTAAAATAGAACTGGATCATTACGATGCTGTAAACAGACTGCAAATAAAAGAAGCCACCGTTAAAAATACTCCGAATCTGGCTTTGATTGCACAAGTTGATGATGATACTTCTAAAAAGAAAAATACAAAAATAAAAAAAGCCCAATTAACTTTCCAAGAGTTAATAAAGTCTACAGAAGATAAATTCCCACTTATTTTGGCAGCTATGGAAACCGTCGAGATTGCAGATGGTGAAAGATTAGCAGCTGAGGGTGGCTTTGATTTATATTTAAAATCTGAGGTCAATGTAAATGGTGAAGGTTATTACCAAAACGAAACGGCAAAAGTAAAACTCGAACAAGCTTTTCCTGACTTTGGAGCAAAAGTATTTGGTGGTTATAAAATTGGTCAAGGTGACTTTCCGTCTTGGGATGGAGACCTTCAAAGTGATCGTGGAGGAGAGTTTAGCGTCGGTATAAGTTTACCTCTATTAGCAAACCGATCTATAGATAAGCGTAGAGTAGACCTTTGGAAGTCTCGTATTTCACAAGATAAAGCACAGCCTATGATTTTAGAAAAGAGACTTGAGGTTACCCGTAAAGCTGCAGAGCTTTACTGGAAATGGGTTGCTTCTGGGCAGAAACTAAATATTGCTAGACAACTGTTAGAACTTGCTGAAAAGAGACATAAAGCTCTAGAACTATCCCTTAAAGAAGGAGAAGTTCCAAAGATTTCTCTTGTTGAAAATAGACAAATAGTTGTAGAAAGAGAGTCGATAGTGACTCAATCAGAAAGACTCCTGCAACAATCCGGTATAGCTCTTTCTCTTTATTGGAGAGATTCAGATGGAAACCCGGTTGTACCCGATCCGCAAAGAGTACCTGACATGCTTCCCATTCCAAAAGATCCTGAAAAAGTTCTGCATGTTGGAGACCTACAACTAGCTTTAGAAAAAAGGCCAGAGCTACAAATTTACGATTTAAAAAGAAAAGAACTTAGTCTTGAAGCACAACTTGCAGAGAATACTCTTTTGCCAAACCTCTACTTATCTGGAGAGATTTCTCAAGATGTTGGTAGTACAGCAACAGATCCAGATACTAAAGGACCCTTCGAAGCTGGTATATTTCTAAGACTAGATGTACCTATTCAAAGACGGAAAGCCAAAGGTAAATTGAAAACTATTGAGGCTAAAATTTCCCAATTAGTTCAAGAGAAAAAAATGACACAGGACAAGATTGTAGCTCGAGTTAAAGATACCACATCTGCACTCAAACAAATATGGCTACGACTTTCTCAAGTTTCTGAAAATGTAGCTTTAGCAAATGAGATAGAAAAAGTAGAACGTTTAAAGTTAAGCGAAGGACAAAGTGACCTTTTAAGAGTCAACCTTAGAGAGCAGAAAACTGCAACAGCTGCAGCAAAGCGCGTAGACATAATTGCTGAATATTTTCGTATTATCGCTGACTACCGTGCTAGCTTGGGTCTAGCCTACAATGAATTAAAATAACAGCAGATTGGTATTTACTATTTCACAGCATTGTATGTAAACTGCCTTGTTAACTTCTTAGAAAAGCTATTTGAATGAAAAAATAGTAGTCAGATAGAATTTAAATCTATATTTGGCAAGCAAAACCAAGACATAAGCCTAAGTAGTATTTACCTTAAAATCTCTAAGTCTGCATAGCTTAGTTTAACTGTTTCAATCAGAATAAAGATCACAGTTGAAGACAGACCTAAGTCCGTTATATTACGCCACAAATTTTTGATCAACCAATTTTAATACTAAGAGTTTACAAATGAACACTTCTAAAGAAATACGTCAGAGTTTCTTTGATTTCTTTGAGTCTAAGAAACACACGCTTGTTTCTTCTGCTAGCCTCATGCCAGACAGCCCTAACTTACTTTTTACTAACGCTGGTATGAACCAGTTTGTGCCGATTTTCTTAGGCGATAAAAAGTGCCCGCACAATCCTGGAAGAGCGGTAGATACTCAGAAGTGTATTCGTGCAGGTGGTAAGCACAATGACCTCGATGATGTTGGTATGGACACTTACCATCATACATTTTTCGAAATGCTCGGTAACTGGTCGTTCAATGACTACTTCAAAAAGGAAACTATCGCTTGGTCTTGGGAGTACCTAACGAAGGCATGTAAGATTCCTGTTGAGCGTCTTTATGTGACAGTTTACAATCCAGATAAAGAAGCTGGTGACCCTGCTGAGTTTGACCAAGAAGCATACGACCTTTGGAAAGAGATAATTGTTGCTGAAGGTCTCGATCCTGACATTCATATCGTTAACGGTAATAAAGCCGATAACTTTTGGATGATGGGTGAAACTGGTCCTTGTGGCCCTTGTACTGAAATTCACATCGACCTGACTCCGGAAGGTGACACTCAAGGTAAATTGGTAAATCTAGATTCTGATAAGTGTATCGAGATCTGGAATAACGTTTTCATTCAGATGAATGCAGAGCCGGACGGAACTTTTTCTGAACTTCCGACAAAAAATATCGATACCGGTATGGGTTTTGAACGTCTTTGCTCAATCATCTTAAATACTAAAGGTTTCACTGACTTTTCTGGCGTTATCTCGAATTATGAGACTGATGTATTTACACCGATATTTACCAAGCTATCTGAACTTTCTGGTAAGAAGTATGCTTCAACTCTTCCTGAAAAAGATGCACAGGGCAACTTCGTTGCGAAAAATGAACAGGAAACTGTTGACATAGCTTTCCGTGTTATTGCTGACCATATCCGTACTCTTTCTTTCTCAATTGCTGATGGAATTCAGCCTGGAAATGGCGATCGTAACTATGTTCTTCGTCGTATCCTTCGTCGTGCCGTTCGTTATGGTCGTACAATTGGTTTGACTGAACCGTTTTTCTACAAGTTGGTTGATACACTTGTTGATCAGCTTGGTGAAATATTCCCTGAACTTGAAAAAGGTCGTGGTCATATCGCTACAGTTCTTCGCAGTGAAGAAGAAGCATTTAACCGCACCCTTGATCGCGGTATAACACTATTTGACTCAGAAGTATCTAGCCTTAAAACTGGCGATACTATTTCTGGTGCCTTTGCTTTTAAACTTGCCGATGAACAGGGTTTCCCAATTGACTTAACTGAGCTTATGGCTCGTGAGCAAGGTTTGAAAGTTGACACTGCTGGCTTTGAGAAATTGATGGAAGAGCAGCGTGAAAGAGCGCGTGCAGCACAGAAAAAAGAGATCATTTCTCTATCTGAAATCAAAACAAAAGATGCCACAGACTTTATCGGTTTTGGCTTTGAAAATAGCAATGAAGCTGTGATCAAAGAAGTCGTAACTATGAAAGACAAGACAGCTGTTATTCTCGACAAGTCTGTTTGTTACCCTGAGATGGGTGGTCAGATTGGTGATACGGGTTCTATCTCAGTTGGTGCTGACGTTTATCACATAGTTGATACTCAGAAAAATGGCGACACAACTCTTCATTATTTAGACGGTAGCGACGCTCCTGCAGAAGGAACATCTGTTCAAGTTTCTTACGATCTTGAAAGAAGAAATAACATTCGTCGAAATCACTCTGCGACTCACCTACTTCATGCAGCTCTTAAAAATATACTTGGTGATCACGTAGAACAGAAAGGTTCACTTGTTGAAGCTGGTTACCTACGTTTTGACTTCTCACACCATGAAGGCGTAAACCGTGAGAACATCTCGAAAATAGAAGCTCTAGTCAATGACGAAATTCTTAAAAACGCTGCTTTAGAAACTCACGTTAAAGCGATCGATGAAGCTCGTGCTATGGGTGCTCAGGCATTATTTGGCGAGAAGTATGACGACGAAGTTCGCGTCGTTCAAATCGGTGAATTTTCTTTAGAACTTTGTGGTGGAACTCACGTCGCTCGTACTGGTGATATAGGTTCTTTCAAAATCACTTCAGAAGGTTCTGTATCTGCAGGTATCCGCCGAATCGAAGCAGTTACTGGTCGTACAGCATTTGAAAAAGCAGTCGAGACAGAAGAATTACTTTTAAATGTGACTTCACCTTTAAAGTGCCCTGCAACCGAAGCTCCAGAGAGAGTTCAAAAGCTTTTAGAACAGATTAAAACTTTACAGAAAGAAAACGATGCTCTCAAGCAGAAGGTTCTTATCGGTGAAGCAGACGATATGTTGAATGCTGCAGTTGAGCATGAAGGTGTTAAAATCCTTACTAAGAAAGTCGATGTAAGCGATGTAGATAGTCTTAAGAACTTGGCTCAAAGTCTTCGTTCAAAGCTTGGCACAGGCATCGTTGTTCTTGGTGCTGAGCTAAATGCAAAAGCTATGTTAGTTGTCGGTGTTTCAGATGACTTAGTTGCCAAAGGCATAAAATCTGGCGCGATGATTAATCCTATCGCACGTATCGTCAATGGCGGCGGTGGTGGACACCCTAAACTAGCTCAAGCTGGTGGTAAGAGTCCTGAAAAACTAGATGAAGCTATAGCAGCAGCACTAGCTATCGTTAAAGAGAATATTTAAGAATATATGGGCCGGCTTAAGTCGGCCTTAAAATTTAAAGGGCAATTATGGTTAAGGGCATCTGTTATACCTTATTTTTTCTACTAACTTTTTCTGGCGTTTCTCGAGAAAAAGCTCCGTTTCAACTCACTTTTGAGCAACAGGAATTTATTCAGTCTTTACCTCAAGATTATACGTATGGATGGGTTAAAGTCCCCGAAGATTACTCTAAACCAGAAGGGCGCCAAATTCATGTATTTTACTACGGTGTAAAGCCTTCAGTTAAGAAATCAGTTCCAGTATTGATGTTAAATGGTGGGCCAGGTGACGGAACACATGGTTACTATAAGAAGTTTTCGCAAAGTGTTGATTCCATAAGTATAATTTTTATGGATCAGCGTGGTGCTGGTTTATCAACACGTTACCCTGAGTTGAAAGAAGAAAATGTTATACGTTATAAACATTACTTATCAGAAGCTATAGTTAGAGATGCAGAAGCTATTCGTAAGAAACTCTTCAACAAGCAAAAGTGGATTGCTTTGGGACATAGTTTTGGTTCTCTTATAGCCCACCGCTATGTGGCGATGTACCCGAATTCATTACACTCAGTTCATGTACATGGCTGGGGGTTATTTCCAAATCCTGAAGAGATACCTAAGGCTTGCTGATTATTGCATAAATATTTAATTAAAAGTTACTTATGATTATTTTGTGCTATATTAGGTGCAGCGAAAATTTCTAATAACCTTTAATAGCTTTGCATCTAATGTACAAAAAAAGTCTTTCATCTCAGCC
>JAJPOQ010000049.1 GCA_021232515.1 Lentisphaeraceae bacterium | reverse complement strand
TTTCTTGAGTCCTGAATGGACGTTGTAATCGTAGGCCCAGACTTTGAGTCTGGGTTTCATTATGGAAAATATAGAGGCGTGCCGTCAGGTACGCAGTATTAAATGTAGCGTACCTACCAGCACGCATATTTTGCTACTTGTCAACCCGCATTAAAATACGGGCCTAGTTTTATTTTGTCCCTTTGGGACTTTGATTGGATAAATGAGTAAGGACGCGTATTAAGGGAATACAGCGTTGAAGTATAATATACCTGCTTTGAGCGGTTCATCTTTCAAGCCTCCGGCTGTGCCAGAGGTACATGACTGAGGCTTTTAGAGCATTTCAATTCTTAGAAATAAGTAGAGTCTATTATTACATTTCAACGAATTCTTCTTTTGTCACTATAGGTTTTATTAAGCGTTTTATAGATCAAGTAAGAATTTGTTGAGGTCATATGAAGTACTTTTTATTGATAGTCATTTTTCTTTTAGTTTCCTGCCAATCGACTCCGAGTCATGAGTCAGAATACAAGTTTGTAGATTTGTTTAACGGTAAAGACCTTTCAGGTTGGGTGGATGTAAATACGAGCCCGACGACATGGAAAGCTGTTGATGGGGAACTTCACTGTACGGGTTTGCCGATTGGAGTTATGCGTTCAGAAAAGAAATACGAAAACTTCATCATGGAAATTGAGTGGAGGCATATGAATAAAAAGGGCAACTCAGGAGTTTTTATTTGGTCCGAAGCGAATATAAGAGACAATCGTTTGCCAGATGGCCTAGAAGTACAGATGCTTGAACTTGATTGGGTAAACCGACCTAGCGGCAAGAAGGCACATGACGGTTATACTTCAGGTGAATTGTTTGGTGTTGGTGGTGTGAAAATCGAGCCTGAAAATAGACGAGGAAGTCGCAGTCAGGCTAGAGAACGTCGCTGCAATGGAGTTGGTGAGTGGAACAAGTATGTGATAGTTGCAGTTGATGGTGTAGTGAAACTGTCTATAAACGGCAAGTTTGTTAACTCTGTAAGCCATGTCAGTCAACGAAAGGGCTACTTGTGCCTTGAAGCTGAAGGTTCAGAGATACACTTTCGCAATATCAGCATCATGGAGCTTCCTTCATCGAGCAAAAATAAGCCGCTTCCTTCCGAGTAACCTAGGTTGTCGATCTTCTGAGAGTTAAGTGAATGCTCTCCAAATCAAAAGCCTTCATCTGAGAGTCTAGTTCTTGAGCTAGTTCTTGAGCGGGTTGGTCTTCGGTGTGAGCCTTTAAGACATTTATTATGTCATTTATATTATCTGTACTGAGGCCTTTTTTGATATTTGCCAATAGAGGCTTGAGTTCCTCTAGAAGCTTCTCAGACAAGTTAAAGCTTACTTTTTCGGAGACTTCAATTTTCTCGCTGCAAGTCTCAGCCGGAATAAAGTTTAGCATCTCGTTAAAGAGTTGAGACTGACTGACTGGTTTACCTATATAGGCATCGCAGTGCTTAAGAACTTCTTGCTCAGATTTTTTCATGACTGAGGCTGTTATAGCGATGATTGGTATATTAGCAGTTGTTGGATTTGTGCGAATTGTTTCAGAAGCTTCGTAGCCGTCGACTTCAGGCATTTTCATATCCATGAGGATAATGTCTGGCTTTATTTCTTTTGCTAAGTCTATGGCCTGCTTGCCGTTTTGTGCCTGAATGAGCTCTATATCTTGACCTTCAAGATAGTTTAGGATGAGTTCGCGGTTTACATCTACATCATCAGCAACCAGTACTTTTGCTTTCTTGAACTTCAGGTTTTGCCAAATATTGTCAGTTTTAGCTTTGACTTTAACTTCATGGGAAATAGCGACATCCGGTATACTGACAGTAAAGCAAGCGCCGCCATCTTTTGTATCGTTTATGAAAATGCTACCACCCATGAGTTCAACAAGTTTTTTACTGATGGCAAGACCTAAGCCTGTACCGCCGTATTTGGCATTGCTTTGTCCGCTTTGTTGTTCAAAAGCACCGAAAATCTTTTTCTTTTGGTCATCTGGTATGCCGATACCACTATCTTCGACAGTAAGCTTAAGGTTTATGTGGTTGTCGAGAGGCGAGTACTCTTTGTTTGCTTTTAGTTTGATGTAACCACTGTCGGTAAATTTTATAGCGTTACCGATAAGGTTAAAGAGGATTTGACGAACACGAGTTTCATCGAGAATAAGAGCATTTGGTAGAGCTGAGTCTACATCAATGATGAAGTCGAGGTTTTTACTTGAAACTTTATTCGCGAAAATGGTTTTCATTTCTTTGAATAGTGGCTTGGTATTTACGCCTGAGTATTCAAGTTCTATTTTACCTGCTTCAACTTTTGAAAGGTCGAGTATGTCATTTATAAGTCTTAGGAGTGATCGACCAGAGCTTTCGATTGATTGGACGAACTTCTTATCTTCTTTCTTGGAAACTCGGCGTTTTAGAAGGTCAGAAAAGCCAATTATGGCATTCATTGGCGTTCTTATTTCGTGACTCATATTTGCTAGAAATTCACTTTTTGAACGACTAGCACTCAAGGCATCATTTTTTGCATCGATGAGCTGAACTTGAGTCACTTCGAGTTTGTTGAGTGCTTGGTTGAGCGCGATTTCACGCTGTTGAAGCTCTGAGTTGGCTTTCTTCTTGTTAAAGTAAGCTCTAGTCGTGGTGATTATCAATAAACTAACCAAAATAACGACGAACCAGAGTAGCTGTAGAACGTTATTTTGAGTGGCGATAGTTTTGCCTTGCTTCTTCAGAATCGAGTTCTGAGCGTTGATCTTATCTTTTTGTTGATTGAGAACTTCCATACTAGAGGAGATGTTGTTGCGGATGTCGTTGATTTGGAGTTCTTTCTTTTTGACTTCGCCTTTAGTGACATCGAACTTTCCTTTAAGGTCAGCGAGACTACTGACTTTGACTTGTATCTCGTTTATGAGTTTATCTCGTTCTCGTATTTTCTCTGCAAGCAATTTTTGCTGACTTATAATTTGGTCACTTTGTTTAGTGATAGTTTTTTGACTGAGGGTAATTTCGGTATTTAACTTTTTTTGACTATTTATCAGCTCATTATTCTTCTTTGTTTTCTCTTCCAATTCTTGTCGTGAGGTAGAGATCTCTACTTGAAGCTTTTTTAAATTCGTGTCTTGAGATAGAAGCTCTTGCTGCTGCTTGCCGATTTTATCACTTTGACTCGAAATCTCTTTTTGTTGTTCTTCGATATTTAGCTTTTGTTCTTTTAATTGGCTTTCTCTAAGTTTGATGAGAGCTTCACTTTTGGTGATACTATTCTTTAAAGTGTCTAGTTGAGCTTCCTGAACCCTCAGTTTTCGTTCAAGGGTTGAAAGGGACTTTTGACCTTTTCGGTAAAGTCGGGCAACGTCGATTTCTGTACCACCGAAGAGGATAAGGTCAGGCTTTACTTCAAGGCTGTTATTTATTATGTTAGCTTTGTTTATTTCAAAGACTAAAGATTTTTCTTTTTCAATCAAATTAATCATAACAAGGCGTTTGTTTTCATACCCATAAGTGACAAGAAGTGTTGGTTTGCCTTCAACCTTTTCAAATAGTTGAGGGAGTAGGTCATGTTTGTCTTCAGCAACAAAAATAAGTTGTGAAGGAGGTAAGTTGTTGATGGTATTTACTTGTTTGAAGTTGATCGAAACGCCTTTGAGTTTTGCACTTTTTGCGAGCGTCTTGAAGTTGTCACTAAGAAGCTTGTTGCCGCCGACTAATACAATGTTAAATGAGTTGAACCTTGCTTCGTTTGGCCAAGTTATATTTCGTGCAAAATTGTATGAGAAAGTAACTTCCAGTTGTTCTTTGGAGGTTTGCGCTAGTGTTGTTAAAGCTAAGGTCATGATCAAGATAAAGATAAATTTCATTACAAACACTCTAAATTTTTACTTCAAAAACTATTATAATTATAATTTGTCATAAGGACAATTTTTTCTTTATGCTAAAATTTTCATTCTTAGAAAAGTTATGTTGTCGAACGGGAGAGGGCTTTGATTAGTAAACCATCAGTGATGATTGTGGATGATGTTTCACGAAATATTCAAGTCTTGGGAGCATTACTTACCGATGAAGGTTTTACTGTTCGTTTTGCCACTAGTGGCGAGCAAGCACTGGAGGCTATCCTAAATGATTTACCAGATCTTATCTTACTTGATATAAACATGCCAGGCATGGATGGTTATGAAGTCTGTACCAAGCTCAAAGAAAGTGAATTAACTGTAAGTATACCAGTTATTTTTTTGACTGCCAATAACGAAGAAGAAATGGTCACAAAAGCTTTTGAAGTTGGCGGCGTCGATTATGTTACTAAACCCTTTCGTGCTAAAGAACTTATAAGTAGAGTTAATACTCATATATCACTTCGTAGAGCTTTAAATGAAGCGGAAGTTGCGAATCGTTCAAAAAGCTTATTTTTAGCAAATATGAGTCATGAAATTAGAACTCCAATGACGGCGATTTTAGGTTTTAGTGAGATACTTGCGAATAAGTATGAGGATACGAAAGATGCTAAGCAATTAAATAAAATTATTAGTTGTGGTGAAGGTCTTTTGGAGTTGATAAATGACATCCTTGATTTATCAAAAATCGAATCAGGAAAGTTTACATTTAATTACCGTTCAACACGTTTAGAAGACCTCATCTTTGAAGTTGAAGGAATATTCCGTCAGATGATAGAAGCAAAAGGTTTGAACTTTTTAATAGAGACATCTGAAAATTTACCAAAGTTTCTTCACTTAGATTCAACCAGAGTCCGTCAGGTTCTAGTCAATCTTTTAAGTAATGCTGTTAAGTTTACGAAGACTGGATACATAAAGTTTTCTATTGATTGTGATACTCATGATGATCAGGCTGACTTAGTCTTTAAGGTATCTGACACAGGTAGAGGCATTCCTTCTGAAAATATAGATAAAGTTTTTTCTGCATTCGAGCAACAGGAAGGTCAAGATTCATCCTTAGGTGGTACCGGACTTGGTTTAGCAATAAGTCGAAACCTGGCTAAATTAATGAATGGTGACCTTAGTGCTGTAAGCGAAGTCGGCAAAGGAACTACATTTAGCTTTTCGCTAAATAAAGTTGTGCTCAGTATTGAGAATGCTGGTGATATACATATCCCAACTTCAGTAGAGTATATTTTTCCTCAATTGCGCGTTCTTTGTGTAGACGATTTTGGGGTGACTAGAGACCTTATTGCAAGTTACCTTCAGTGCTTTCCTTTCGATATTTATTTCACTGAATCTGAAAGATTAATTACCGTTACCGATCAAGTAAAACCGCAGTTAATGATAGTGGATGTAGGTTCAGGGCAGAACAAAAAAATGCTTCTAAACATAAGGGATACTAAAACAGTTAAAGTTCCTATCATTGCTATATCTTCATCGGTTATCCCTGAATGTGTAGACGATATAGAGTCCTTTGCAGACTATCACCTGTTAAAGCCTTACAGGCTCGATGACTTATTGTACGCCATAGGAACTCAAGTTGATCATAAGCTTGAGAAAGATGAAAGCGTTGAAGTTGAGAGCCTATCTCTAAGCAAAGAAGATGCCCTTAAACTTGCTTCCGAAATACTTGAAACTAAACTTTATAAATCTATGAAAGCTGAGCAGATCCCATGTATCAATGACTTCATGGAGTATAAAGACGAACTTAGTTACCTTTGTTCAAAGTATCCATGTTCATTAATAGATACTTGGACTAAGAAGTATGAAGAAGTCTGTGATACTTTTGACTTTAACCTTACTATGAATCAGATAAATACTTTGGATGATTTACTTAGTGAACTCGTTTGTTAGTTTAGTACTTGTCCCATAGCGCTCTTGAGTCGTAAACCGCATACTGAAAGCCTAGCTTACTGGCTCTTGTAGACTCTCCATGACCATCAACAAATAGTGCGTTGAGCGTATTTAGGTGTCTTGGCAAAGCTCTTTGCCCATGGTTAGCTTGGGAATAGAAAGGCTCATTTGTTGGAACTCTAAAGAATATTGAGCCAGTAGTCGGTTCATCGGAGTACCATTTATCTGGATTAGGTTCACTGAGGTTACTGACCTTCCCAGAATCTGCAAAGATAACGGTTTTAACTGGGTCTGCTATAGATCCATCTTTTAGTCCATAGTTCAACCAAATACCTATTTGAGGATGATTCAATCCTATTCCGCGAGACTCGACAGATGGGCAGCTTATGTCCTTTATATTTTTAAAGCCGAGTATATCTGGCCACCAAGTCGCATAAGAGCTGCTTATGATAGAGCCACTTGTAACTCCTGTTTGAGCCAGAGAGACATAGTGATTACTTTCAAATAAATAACTTTGTGAAGCTATGGCGACTTGTCGTTGAGTACTTAAGCAAGAAGATCGGATTGCCATTTCTCGACCTTTCGCAATAGAAGGCAAGAGAATTGACAGCAATATACCAATAATAGCAATGACGACTAAAAGTTCGATTAACGTGAACTTCACGGGAGACTTCTGTTTAAACATACAACACCTAAATTATTCTAATCCACACAGTTGAAAAATATTTCATGAAGACCTTTAAAGCAAAGGGGTTTTACTGGTAAACAGAGATTTTAGATAAAAGATTATAAGAATTGGCTGTTATATTATAAATTCCTTTTTTTGTTTTAATTTTCAGAACATATAAAAATGAAATGATGATTAAGGCTAGGTATGAGTTTACTGAGTTTTACAGATGTGAAAACAGGTAAAGTATGGATAGTTAATCCTATAAGAAGATCAAAAATGTTAAAGTAGATGTCTATGCAAGATGAGTAATCAACTGTGTGGTGGCTAAAGAGCTTTTTAGGAAATATGATTAGTGGGTTTCCTTGAACCAGTTTTGGTGAAGGGAAAGGCGGTTTTAAGTCTGTGTTGCATTTTTATGAGGTATGCTGCTTCTACTTTGGATGCGACTACAAAATAGGGACGAGTAGTCATAACTGTGCGCTGCGTTTAGCTTATATAGATAAACGATATGATACTCAGACAGTCTGGGTTGACCCTCGATACACTGATAGTGAATTTGCTCCTTTACAGGAATTGCTAAGTTTTCCTAAAGTGAGTACTAGGTTAGAAGTTTTTGAAGGGGCTGAGCAGTTGAAGCTTGTTACCAGTGATGGATCTTAAATTGTCAACTGATGAGAAGAGAGCCACAAAAAGAGAGTGGTTTCATGAAGGTTATGTATAGATGCCCTGAACAGTTGAGAGCTTTGAATTTTAAAGATTTTTAAAGTTCTTTTAAATAGTTTTGTAATTTGTCATATCAAAGAAGTAATATAGTATATTTGATAACTCTGATATGTAATTTCATGCACGAAATTGTATTGCTCTTTGCTTTATCATGAGGAATGAAGTTTGAAAGAAATGGCGGGAGTGACGGGACTCGAACCCGCGGCCTCCTGCGTGACAGGCAGGCGCTCTAACCAATTGAGCTACACCCCCGCTTTGGGGTGCCCTAAGTATAGACAGGATGGACCTATTTACAAATCGTTTTTTTAAAGATTTTTGAAAATTTCACCGTTTTTGTTCATTCAGCACAAATTCAGTATAAATAATAGTTCAAACATAGGTAAAAAACCTCTAAGAGGTGGATTCTATCGAATAAACCTTAGTCATGAAATAAGAATACTTTTTAAGCAACAAGTTTATTTGATTAGAGTGTCTGTTTTACTTGAGGTTTTCTAAAGCTTGTTTCAAAAGTTTATTTACAACCCAGTTTCTAGATCGTTCTATATCAATACCGTAGTCATCTATTTGATCGAGTATTTCCCTTTCGATTCTCAAAGATGTTGCTACCATTTCTTTCTTTATTTTCTTTTTTCTTTCATTCTCTTCCATGTTGACCCTGACAGTTTATTGATTACTCAATTTGATTATAATATTATCAAAGTACTATTCAAGTATCAAGTTATGGTTTAATAAAGATTACTCTATAAGGTTCAACAAAGCTTGCTATATAATTTTCATCTGTAGTTCTTATTTAGTTGGCAAGACAAGTAAAAAGAGCTTAGAATGAGGCTTGTTAATTGGAGTGAAAATGACGACAGAAGAATCAGTAAGTGAGCGACTTTGTAAATACTACATCTATGTAGTCATTGCTTGTTTATTTCTGACTTATCCTCTTGCCTTATTTATACCACATGGAAATGGCTTCAATATTTTTGATCTTGCCGTACCAACTTTCATGCTGGCATCTGTCCTTGGTTTTGGACTTTTAAAATATAAACTTTTAAAAAGCCAGTCAGTTATAAGTCATCTAAGTATAGCGGGTGGAACGTTAATTCTTGTTTTTGGCCTCATGAGTGGTTCTCCCATTGCTTTGGTTCTTAAAGCTCTTGGTTACGTAATTATTCCTTTGACTCTTGCTTTTAGTCTTAAAAAACTAGAACAGACCAGTTTGCTACAAAAATTAGCCTTGGCATTAGGTCTATTATGGCTTGTGAACATTATTCACAGTTATCAGGCTTTACCGTCTTTTAATGTTTATGGAACCTCAGGCAATAAAAACTGGTTTTCAGCATTAGTTTTAGCGACTTTACCAGCAGCGATTTATTCATTGCATCTATTCTTACAAAAAAAGATGCCTTCAAAAAGGTCGTTATATACTGCGATTGTTATCTGTATTGGACTCTCTGTACTGCCTATTAAGGCTGCGGATAGTAGAGCCTCATTTGTGGCAATAGGTCTTTTGCTTTTTTACGTACCCTTTCTCTATGTTTCACTGAAAAAAAGGCTGCTTGTTTTAGCCGCTCTAGCGATTGGGGCTGTTTGTTTATTCTTTATGTTTAGACAACAACTAGCTTGGGAAAATACACGAAATATTCGTATCTCTGTTTGGGAAAGCACGCTTAACCTCATCAAAGAAAACCCTCTTACTGGAGTTGGGCCTGGTAGTTTTGAAGCAAGCTTCCCTGCTTATGAAAGTAAAGCTCATAAAGAGATGTTAGTGGCAGGTCAAACTACACAACACCCTCACAATGAAGTTTTGTATATCGCGAGTGAAAATGGCGTTCTAGTAGCCTTTATTTGGTGTCTTCTTGTAGGTTTTACTTTATGCCGACGCCCCAAAAATAGTTTGGATTTATGCCTATCTATTAGCTTTTTCATACTACTGGTTCAGGGGATGATGGATAAGCCGCTTTATCAACAACCGACAATGTTACTTTTTTATGTTCTCATGGGGATAATTTGGCAAAAAAGTGAGTTCTTCAAGTTTGGTGAGTTTGATCAAAAGTTCCGCAAATTCACTAAAGTATACGCCATATTAATTTTACTGGCTGGCGGGTACCTCGTGGCCATAGAGACTGCTTCTAGTCTTTACTATCGAGAAGCTATACGTGCAGAAGCGAAACAGGACTTTGCCCGATCTTTTGAAATGGCACAAGAATCAACAAAGTTCACACCGTGGAATCTCATGGCTCAGTATAAAGCTTTTGTTTTCAGTGTGAAAAACCTAAAGCAAACTGAATTAGCTAAAACCCATTATGAGTACTTGAGTAAAAACGCACCTAACTTTAGGTACTTTAACCTAATTGAAGCTGACTATTTTCTTCAGTTAGCCAAGGAGAATCCAGAAAAGTCACAAGAGTATTTTGATAAAGCAAAGTTGGCTTTTGATAATTCCTGTAAGTTGCACAGTAGCGATGTTCTATCGCATTATGACCGGATGCGTTTTGCTGTAGTGTATCGAGATTTTGCTGAAGTGCAGAAAGCGCAAGATGAGACTTTGGGACTTTATCAAAGAAAGTATGAACGTTACCTAAATTACTTTAAGGTGGCCAGCTTTGAAAAACTTATCGAGGCAATGCTGGCGAAAGGAACTTATGGAGAAAGAGCCAAGGCTCTCGCGTCGATCATGGGACCTTTGAAGTACTCTCGAAATATATCTGTTGTTTATCCAAATATAGGTGGGCCACTTGTTCAGGAGTTTAATAAGCCATTTTCTGTTGGAGATGCCGTTTTTGCATCCGACCAGAATCTTTTAGCCAAGGCTTTTGATTATTCTGTAGCTATACCTCAGCTTTGGCAGGAGATAGAAAGTAAGGTGAAGACAACTCCAGGAAATTCCTTTGCATGGCCTAAAACTATTTATAAAGCCAAGCAGGGAAGTAGCTTTTCTAAGCTTTGTCTGTTTGCGAATTTAGTAAGATTTAAAGGACTTGAATCAGCCATTTTTAAAGATAAAGGCGGTTATGCCTTAATTGCGTTTAATCAGAATGAGCTTTGGTTGTTAAAAGACGGCTTGGTTTCAAGTAAAACAGTAGATCAGATAAAAGCTCTTTATGGTTCAATTAATGCCGAATACTTTGCTTACCCACAGGCCTATTTTTTGAAAAATGAGTTCCTGAGTAAAGTTTTATCGAACAGCAGTCAGTTTCCTCACTACAGCACTAACCCTTCTTATGCATTTAGGCTTTTCCAAAATCTCTTTAAAAGCTCTAAGTTTAGAATAAGCCCCATGCAAGCTCCTTTCAAAAGCTTTATGAAAAGGCAAAAATAGTGATGAGGAAAGAAGCCTTAGCTAAAATATTTGCTGTGACCATCGTTATTTCGATGTTCATTTACAATCCATTAGCATTAATTTTTCCTTTTGGCTCTAAGCTTTCCAGTCATATATTTTTCTTTAGCATTCCTCATGTATTCATTGCGGCGACTTTCAGCCTAGCTTATATCTCTTTTAGTTTTGAGAGGCTGAGTTTTGAAGATATAAAAGTGAAATTTATTTTTGCTGCGCTTGGCCTTATTTTAGTCAGTGGCCTTATCTTTGACTCACCGATATATAAGATCGTAGAATTTTCTGCATTCTTCAGTGTTCCTCTCGCTATTTCCTTGGCGACTCAAAAAGGTAAGCAAGTAGAACAGATACTTCTTTGGGGAGCTTTGTTGATTTGGTTTATTAGCTTTTTCTATTGCTTGGTTTGGCCAGGGAATGTTCGGATTGGTTTTGCGGGAAATCAGAATTGGTTGGCAGCTAGTTTACTGTCCTCATTTTTATTATCGATTAAGGTTTTAAAAGAAAGGTTTAAGCCAAATATATTCAAAGTTATTTTAGGCATTCTTATTCCTCTCAATGTTTATATCCTTTATACGACTCATGCTCGAGTTCTCATTCCAGTTGTTATAGTTGTGGGGCTTTATCTATGTATCGCTTACCTGTCAAAGAAAGTCAGTATAGGACTGATCGTGCTTTGTGTGTTGATTGCTTTGAGCGGCGCTTATCTTAAAAAAGACTACATCAAGGGCGCTTATAACTTCGATATACGAGGCCCTCTTTATTCAGACACTTTTAATATGGCAGTGTCGTCACCATTTTTGGGGCATGGACCTGGGAATTTTCAGAGAGACTTCGTTGATTTTGCTAGTGATGAGCTGCGCAAACGTTCTGTTTATTCTCCAGTAGTTGAGCATCCTCATAATGAGATTTTACGTCTTGTTGTATCTACTGGTTTTCCTGTTGGTGCTCTATTTATTTTACTAATTTACTTGAGCTTGAGAAATCAAAAAGCTGGAGAGGAAAGAGGCGTAAGTTTTAAGCAACTGACAGTGCTCAGTTTATTTGTTATGGGAATGGCAGACAAGGCTTTGGTTATCTCTTCGTCAGCAATCATTTTTCTCATTGCCTTTGGCCTCATCTTAAAAGTTAAAACAAAAGAGCAAGAAGAGATTACAAGTCACAAGTTTTTGGCTTTGATTTCTCTCATTTTCTTAGCTTTTGGTGGCTACCGTTTATCGCAAGCTATTCCGTCTCAGTTTTATTATTGGCAAGGAGAACAAGCAAGGAGTCGATTTGCCGCGACTTCAGAGCCAAAGCTTATAGATGAGATGTATAACCAATATAGCAAGAGTGTTGCAGCTGACCCTTATTCTCTTCAAGCTCATTATAATAAAGCTTCACTGTTATCGCAGTTTGGGAAGAACTTAAAAGAGACAAATGAAAGTCTGCAGGCGGTGATCCTCCTAGAGCCTAATTATGCAGATATAAATAATCAAATTGCCAATTTTTACATGAAGCAAGCATCTCTGAGTAGTCAGCAAGAAAAGCCCGCCTTCTACAAAGAAGCAGAATCATATATGCTTCTAAATCTAGCAGCAAGTCCTTGGAGTATTAAGAGAAACAGGCAGCTGGTTAGCTTTTATTGTAAAATTAAGGATTTTGATAAAGCTTTAGCGGCCTTAGAACAATTAAAAAAAGCTGCTCGAGAAAAAATTGAATTCTCCTATAATTACCATTTTAAAGAGAATCTTGAAAAGGATCTCCGAGAATGGGAGCAGACAGTTATTCGAGGCGAAATGAATGCGAACCCTCTAATTAATCAACTTAAGACAAATCGGCAAGGCAGTTATTTATTTCCCGAGATAGTTAACAAGTTCGCTAATAAAGCAGCTTATATCTCTCCGCGGTATCTTGAGCCTGATAAAGACTTTTGGAAACGTAAGCTCGCAGTTTCTCAAAAGTTTAAAAGTGTGGATTTGAATAAAGAGAACATCTCGAAACTTATAAGTGGGATAGACATTAAGGCCGATATAAAGTTGAAACCAGTGGATGCCATCTTAGAAAGTCAACAAGCAAACTATCTTGGTGTTGCTGTAGTTGTCAATGAATGTGCTGCTCAGAAAGGCGCTTTAGCTTGTGTAGTTTATGAAGAAAGTAAGGTATATGCTGTCGTTATCTCAGAAGACAGTTATTGCGTGATTGATTGTCAATCAAAGAAGTTATTTGAGTATAACCCAAAAGCCTTTGGGCAGTGGTTTAGTGAAAGTAAGAAAGAAGTGAAAGTCTTATTTGAGCCAGGTCAATTTTGTGTGAGGAATCAATTGCTATCAGACGTTTACAGCATAAACGGACTAAATTCAGAGCTCTGTAGAAGTCCGACAGAGATGGTTATTCGACTTCGCAAAAAGCTAAATAACCATCCTATATCGTTAGATTTATCTTTTTTCTAAGATTATTTCGGAAGTACGACAATTGTTATGTTATTGTCGACTGTGAAGTACTCTTTAACAACTTTTCGAATGTCGTCACGAGTATATGATTGATAAATTTCGTTGAGATTTGTTATATCGTCTAAGCTATTCCCGCGAAGATTTAAGTCGGCAAGTATACCTGACCAGTATCCTGGTTTTTCTACTGTCGCTTGGATCGTTGTCGCAAACTGCTTTTTAACCGTGGTGACTTCTTCTTTTGAAGGACCTTTTTTGGCAAAGTTAAAGAGTAGTTCTTTACAGATACTAGCAGCTCTTCTCGCCTTAGTTTTATCTGCGGTAAAGTATGCGTAGACTAAGCTTTTGTTTGTAAAGGCCGCTTCACTCTGAGACTGGCAAAATGCCGAGTAAGTAAGCTGTTTATTTTCCCGTATTTCTTCATGAAGACGACTAGAGATGATTTTGGCGGCTAAGCTCATCACTCGACGCTTCTTTTTCTCGACATACTCAGGTCCTCTAAAAGCAACCATAACTAGAGACTTAGGAGTTTCAGTAGCAACTTTTATCTCTTTATCTATACCTTTAGCGTTAACATCGATTTTACGTAGTGCATCTATGTGCCCATATGATTTTCTTTTTGGTAGAGAACCAAAGTACTTAGTCATAAGTTTTACGGCTTTCTCTTTAGATATGTCACCAACTATTGAGGCTTCGATAGGCGCTTCAGAAAGAATTCGGTGCAACCACTTTTCAACCATTGGGATTTTAAACTTCTTCACTTCCTCAACTGTAAGCATTCCAAAACGAGGGTCATTATGTGTTACAAGTTCTCCCATGGCATTCATCAATTGCATATCGACGCTTGTCTTCATTTGGTCAATAGCTTGCTTGATTTGCTGCTTAGTATTATTGAAGATAGGCGTTTCAATCTTTGCTTCGTTTATGAGTAGATAAGCTAGGCGGAAGCCTTCCTCAAGGTCTTTTTGAGAACCTGAGATAACAATGCTTATAGAGTCTCCACTAGCACCACCACTGACACGAACATTTTTACCGACCATCATATCGCGGATTTCGATTGATGAAAAGCTTTTAGACGAAGGTTGGTGTAGAGGCAAAACAGCTAAGTCAGTAATACCGTGATTCTCAGCAGTTTCTTCAATTTTGCCGCCAAGGAAGTTTAGGCGAACGGTGATGCTGTCTTTTTGGAAATCCATAGACTTCTGATGGAACACAACGCCATTTTCAAGAGTAACTGAAGTGACTTGAGTACCGTCATGTACTACTTGGTTGACGATCTTGCCGCCTTTAGGTTCTTGAGCTAAGAGAGAGTCGGCTCTTTCGTTTATTTCGTAAGCTTCAACTTTCACTTTTTCAGCTCTTTCGACAACCTCAAGTATACGCTCTTCTGTAGGAGGCTGAATATTCCCTTTCTTTGGAAGCTCTAAAACGATGAGTCTATTTTCAGCAGAAAAAGTTCTTGCAAAAGAATCATTTATATCTGTTATCGTAATCGCCGGAAGAAGTCTTTCCATAAGGGCTTTCTTTTGCTTAGCAGACATAGGAAGTCGGTCTTGAGCAACAGAACTGTTGAGCTGTCTGATTATGGCATTACTGGGTTTAGTTGACTCTGTTTTTTCCGCTCTATCAGCCATGGAGATGAATGTCTTTATGGCATCATCCATTTCTTGTTGGTGAAAACCAAATGTACGAGCTCGCTTCATTTCAGCGATAAGTTGCTCAAGCATCTCTTTCCATTTATCTGTCTCACCACTTGCAGAAGCGTTTATGTAGCGGCAGACATTTAGAAAACTTGAAGAACCAGAAGAGGCAGATTGGTAAGACGCTTTGCCGGCTTTGAGCATATCGCTAAAGCGTTTATTCATAATCCACTCTCCTAAATTGGAGATGAGTTCACGTTTATAATCAGCTTCAGTTTCTAGTTTGCGCATAGAACGGATACTTGTTAGACCAACACTAGCTTCTGTGAGTTCAGAATCAGTGACAACATAAGCACTAGTTTTTGTGTAAGGCTTTATGCCAGAAGGAAGGTGCTCTGGGATTTTCTCTTTGCGAGGCCAAGCCTGGAAATGCTTAATTAGCATTTTTTCTATCTCTTCAGTATTCACATCGCCGACGATCATAAGAACAGAGTTGTCTGGATGGTACCACTTTTCATAGAACTCGACAAATCTTTCACGAGGAGCATTCTGAATGATATCCATTTTACCAATCGGCAGCCTTTGAGCAGCGCGAGAGCCGGGTAGAAGTACAGGTAACATTTGATTTAGAATTCTCTGACGAACGCTAGTTCTAGCCCTGTCTTCTTCTTGAATAACTCCTCTTTCTTTATCAATCTCAGAAGTATTTAGGTCTAGTCTAAAAGCAAAGTCAGACAGACAAAGAAGACCTTTATCGAGAGTTTCTTCTTTAGTGTTTGGTAATGAAAGAATGTACGTAGTTTGATCGAAGGATGTAAAGGCATTTTGGTGCATACCAAAAGTCAGTCCCATAGATTCAAAGTACTTTATGAGTTTTCCAGCAGGGAAGTTTTTACTACCATTGAAGGCCATATGCTCTAAAAAGTGAGCCAAGCCTTGTTGGTTGTCTTCTTCATCAATTGAGCCACTACCGACGTGTAGATATATCTCAACTTTTCCTGGGGGAGTTTTATTCTCTTTGATTATGTACCTCAAGCCATTTGGCAAGGTGTTTTTATAAAGAGATGGATCGATAGGTAGCTTTTTGGAAGCTTGGCCAAAGAGGGAGCTACTTGTTAGTAAAAATAGTGTAAGCAGAGTGCTGAAGATCTTCATAATTGTCCTTATTTTCAACTGCAACGATTATTTGGTCAGACTCATTATAAACATCTTTGTTGCAGAAAAAAGAGAAAATTTTCAGAAGGCTGACAAATCGATGAAGTGATTCGCCGAAGAACATATATGTCGCACAGTTTATTAAACTGGAATACATCTTAAGTCGAGCTATCTTACAGCTTGTTTTTAAGACAGAATACTTTTTGGAATAACATGAAACTTTTTTTGACGACATTTTTACTTTTAAACCTGGCTGTATTTGGTAAGCACCAATGGGTACAGGAAGAGGCCATCCTTAAGACTGAAGACGATAAGACTTTTGTTTTGCGCATCGATGAAGCGCAGAAAGAGAAAGATTGGTCAGAGGTAATTGACCTGTGTGATGAGCTTTTAGAAACTGTTATTAAAGCTGAAAATAAAGTTAAAACCTTAGTTATCAAAGGTATCGCTCTCAAGGAACAAGGCGAAAATGAAGAAGCATTTGATACATTTCAGGCTGCAATAGATCGTTACCCAATGTACATGAAGTTTAACGAGGCAGTTACTTATCAGAAAGATATAGCCGATTTAGAATATGAAAAAATAAAGGACTCAGACTCTATTTTTACTAACCGCCAGCCGGTAATAGATATGTACAAAAAGATAGTCAATAATGCCCCGTTTGCAGATAACGCACCTAGTATACTTTTGAGAGTTGCAATCATTCAAAAAGATGACGACCAAGTCGCAGAGGCAATCCAAAGCTATAGAACCATTGTAAAGCGCTACAGAACGACTGCAGAAGCAGGTTATGCAAGAATAAATTTGGCACAACATTATATAAACCTTTTAGATAAGATTGAGGGGGATCAGAAGCTTATTGATGGTGCTAAAAGTGAACTTATCCTTTTTACTCAGCAGTTTAAGTCTCATCCTATGCTAACTGAAGCAAAGAGGCGTTTAAAACAAATTTATAATATAGAAGCTCAAAGGTTATATCTTTTAGCAATCTTTTATAATCGACAAGAGACCCCGCATTATCGTCCTGAAGCCGCAAAGCGTTACCTCTATAAACTCTTGATAGAATTCGGCGATTCAGAATTTAAAGACCAAGCACAAAAATTACTCAAAAGTGTCGATGTCGAGTACCAAGCAAATATTGTTGATAATAGTGAGAAAATTCGCAAAGAAGCAAAAGAAGCTGAATTGAAAATCACACTTCCTCCAGAGGCTACAGATAAATCAAAACGTAAGATTCTCATCCCTCAGGGTAAATCTGATAAGTTTTTACTGCCTGTAGAGGATTTAGATTTAACTCCCCTTGAAAACAACGAGAATGAAAAGTCAGAAGATAAGAATGAAAAGAAATAGTTTTTTAGTACTTGCCGTATTGTTTTTAATTACTGGATGTGGTTACAACGTTGGATACCTAAGTCACCCTCAGATAAAAACTGTAGGTATAGGTAAAATCAAAAATCTTACTGATGAGCCTAGACTAGCAACATATCTCAGAGAGTCTCTTAAAGAACGTTTTATGTTTGACGGTTCAATTAAAGTCGTGGATGCAGATAAAGCAGATATAATTATAAACGGTGAAGTAACCAACTACACAGTAAATACTGCCGGCTCAGTGTCAGAAGGTAATCGTGAACAGCGAAATGGTTTCTTTGCATCTATTTATCGTACCACCATGAATTTTAATTATAAGATTAAAACACGTAAACAGTGGGATGTCCAAAGTGGAACTGCTACTGGCTATGCTGATTACACCGAGCTTCTTGATCAACAGGAAGAGAAAAGAAACTCACTTAAAAGAGCTTCATACGAAGTTTCAAAAGAAGTTGTTCGCAACATCACCGAGGCTTGGTAGTGTCGAAGTTCCCTTTCCGAATTGGACAGGGCTTTGATGTACATGAACTCGTTCCAGATCGTCCACTCATTCTCGGTGGCGTTACCATCGACCATGAATTAGGGCTCAAAGGCCACTCAGATGCAGATGTACTTATTCATGCAATATGTGATGCTGTTTTAGGAGCCTTAGCTCTTGGAGATCTTGGGAAGTGGTTTCCTGATAATGATCCTGAATTCAAGAACATCGATAGTCAGTTACTTCTTAAAAAGATCTTAAACTCTCCTGAATTGAAAGGCTGGTCTTTAGTTAACCTTGACTGCACAATCATCGCTGAAAAGCCGAAGATGGCAGGTCATATAGAGCAAATGCGTGAAAATATAGCAAAGCTCTTTTGGGTTAAAGAAAACCTTATTTCAGTTAAAGCGACGACTACAGAAAAACTCGGTTTTACAGGGCGTGGAGAAGGCATAGCAGCTCAAGCTGTTGTCATGTTGACTCAAGGTTAGAATTAAACTCTTTTTCTTAAAATAATTAAGAGAATCGAGCCCTTTTTGAGAAAATAAGTTGCTTCAGAGAAACCGAATTGACGGTTACATACTGTAAGAAAGCAAGGACCTTATGGGACCACGGTTAGAGTCATTTATTTTTGAGTGGAAGAGATCCCTTTGATCCCGGTAGGTCTTGAAGTTTGGTACCACGGTACAGATTGCCAGTAGGGTCAAATTTTTCTATACCAACTCCGATAGGATCTATCTCTTTATTTTTTAGTGTTATGCTGCATTGGTTCATAAATGAGCGATACTTCTCATCTATTTTGATAGGTTCTTCCTTCCCGGTCAGAGAGTCACAGCTAAAGAGTAGGAGAAGTAAAAAGGTAAAGTTTCTCATAGTACACACACTTTGTTTAAAAGTTTAGATCATTTTTGTATCTGATTCACTTCCGGTTAGAGTTAAACTTAACAGGTAGTTTTAGAAAAAAATAAACCTTTGGTGGTGTTGGCACCAAAGGTTTATTCGTGTTTGTGCGTGTGGGAGAATGTTTCTATTTAGGTTTTACACAACAAAGTCATCGCTTTTTGGGTATCGTAAAAAGCAAGCCCCTGGTGGTGTTGGCACCAAAGGCTTGCCCGTATGTGTTGTGTGTCGGTGACTGTTATACTACGGCTCCTGTTGAGTCGTTAAATTGTTTAATTGTGCAGCCTGCAGTTTGCATCATTCCAAGTAGAAGATTGTTCATAGGAGTTCTGCCTCTGTGGACTATGTGCTGACCAGTTTTGACTTTTCCACCACCTTTTCCTGCCACAAGTATTGGTTTTTGTGGGTATGTGTGTCGATCGCCATCCCAAAGTGGAGAGCCGAAGAGAACAAGGGAGTTATCTAGCAGTGTCTTGTCGCCTTCTTGTATGGCTTGCATCTTCTGAATCATTCTTGTGAATAGGCTAACGTGATACCGAGTTATGATTTCGTAGCCTTTCTTCTTTTGGGCATTTCCTTTATGGTGTGAAAGTTCATGGTGAGCACCGTTGACTCCATCGAGAAAGTCAAATCGTCTAAATGAACCAGAGTTTCCTAGCATGAGAGAGGCAACTTTGGTTCTGTTTGTTTGAAATGCGAGAGTGATTATATCTGTCATGAGTTCAACATGAGACTCGAAGTCTTTAGGCATACCGGCAGGTGGATTGACCGAGTCTTTAGGCATGGTGAAGGACTCTTGGTGCTTTTTCTGAATTCTTCTTTCAAGAGCTCTGACTGAAGCAAAGTATTGTTGAATGCGTTGGCTGTCTTCACGACCTAAAGAACGCTTCATTCCGAGGGCATCTTCTTTAACGTAGTCAAGGATGCTTCTGGATATCTCAGGAGTAGTGGTCTTAGATCTCTTGATACCTTTAAACATGCGGTCGAAAGCATTTATTGGTATAAGTTCTCTAGGGACGGGAGTCGTTTTATTGGCCCAAGATATATAAGCACCCATAGCTCGATTGTAGCCTGCTGGACTTAAACCTTTGTGTTTTGGAGGTTCGACGCTCAGCTCGATACTTGGGAGGTAGGAGTCTTTACCTATGTCCTGTGCCGCTATTTGATCACAAGAAACTCCAGCGCCATAGGGTCCCATGCCTTTTTTTACCGTGACACCAGATAGAAAATTTGCATAACCAGGAGCATGCACTGAGTGTGCTCTATGAACTAAACCAGTGTGTATATTTACCAAGTCTTTGATTGGCTCTAGAGGAGCGAGAGTTTTTGAAAGTTTGTAGTTACTGCCAGTTCCTTCAGGAGTCCAGTGGTCTATGTTGACGCCATTTGGAAAAACTAAGTAGCACAGTCGTATGTTTTTATTGCTGAAACTACTTTGTCCCATCGCTTCAAGCCACGGTAGTCCCAGAGATATGCCACCCATTCCACGAAGTACTGTTCTTCTGTTTATTTTTCTCATAACATGCTCACTAGTTTTTATGTTGGAATTGATAAGAATTAACGATTTTCCAGACCATTGTAGAGAACTTATAATCGTTCTCTTTTAGCTCTCTGGTCATTTCATTGATGACATAAAAGTCGTAGTACTCGATGCTTCTTCCCAAGGCATAGCTAAGTAGCTTTCTAGACATATTTTTGAGGAAAATGTCTTTATTTCGTAAGAGATACTTTTTGAGGCCTATAGGACCATCTATCTTCTTGCCATCGACAGTTTCACCGATTGCATCGATTGGAGCCTGTTCGTATTTATCCCGCCATCTACCCATGGGATCAAAGTTTTCCAAAGGAAAGCCTAGAGGGTCAATTTTTTGATGACAGCTTTTACACTGTGGTAAGTCACGGTGAGACTTTAGTTGCATCTTTAACGTGAGATTTTCTGAAATGACTTCTTCATCTGGTAAAGGATCAACACCAGCAGGAGCGGGCGGTGTTGGAGAGCCAAGAAGTGAAGACAGTACCCAGTTCCCGCGGAAAATGGGGCTTGTTCTGAGCGCTCCAGAAGTGACAGTTAACACGCTAGCGTGTCCGGTTATACCGCCTCGGATCTTATCTTTCAGAGTGATTTTAGTAAATTTTCTTGAGCCTTTGTCGAAACCGTATATTTTTCTCAAGCGGCTGTTCACAAAAGTATAATCAGCATCGATGGCCTCTAAGACACTGCGATCATTTTTGACGATATATTCAAAACAAAGAGCGGACTCGGTCCACATGTCTTTAGCTAGATCTTCATCAAATTCAGGAAATTTTTCTCGATCAGGTCCCTGTGCTTCTAAAACTTCTCCAAAGTGAAGCCACTGTGCGGCAAAGTACTTCGCTAGACTGCTAGACTGACGACTTTTGAGCATCCTTTTTACCTGTCTTTGCAGAGTTCTAGGATTGTTTAGTTTCTTTTCAGAGGCAAGTTTCATGAGTTCTTTATCAGGAGGGCTACCCCATATGAAATATGAAAGTCTGTTCGCTAACTCATAGTCATTTACTTTGGTTGGCTTTCCTGCCTTATCTTCATGTCTATAGATAAACTTCATATGAGCGAAGGTACGAATAACGAGTATTTTTGCTGCGACATCTAAACCAAACTTTGAAGTAGCTTCGATCATGTCCTTAGTCATGCCTTTGACATCGGTTTCTGATGGTGGTTTTCTGTGGGCGTTGGTCAGTAAGTTCCTGACATGGTTCATAAGAGGCGTAGCTAGTTCTTTAAGATACTTCGAACGCATGCCATACTGCATAAGGTCTTGCGTCTTTTTCAGTTCAAGATACTTCGAAAGCTTGTCTTTTTTGACCAAGCGCATGAGTTCCGCTTCTGTAAATGTAAAAATAGCTTTGATGTTATTCTTAAAGTCTAAGTAGGATTTTCTTTTAATGTCTGGAACTTTGCTGATTTGTTCTAAAGCATTTTCATAATCCTGAGTAAATTGTTTTGCATACTCTTTAGCTTTAATTGGATCATACTTTTCCAGTCGCAATCCGAACCAAGGTCTTATAGAGTCACGTTCAATAATGCCTTTGCCTGAAGATGTGGAAAAGTACTTAACTCCTCTAATTAGGATGAATTCATTTAGACCATACTTGGCTGCGATCTGAGGCAGTTTACTTTTATTGTTTCTCGCGAGATTAAATTCATTTACGGCTAGCATGAGCTTTGGTAAGTACCGTTTAATTGTGAAGTTTTTAGGGTAAAGATTGGCAAAGAGTGAGCGTATCTGTTGGTCAGTTCTGTCGACTATTTCAGATTTTGTTTTTGCTTCATATGGTTTGTTTGAAAAAGTGAAACCTTTTTGCATGTCAAATTGACTAAAGTTTGAAATTTTCTCGGCAGATTCAAGGTACCTTTCAAACTGTAATGGAGACACTCCCAGTATCGCAGAGTCGTTACCAAAACCTTCACCACCGCCGCCGTCTGCAGGAAAGTTCTTTGACAATTCAAGGTCCAAGCCAGTTACAGCTTTAACAGTGTTATCATACTCATAAGCGGTTAAGCGTCGAATTACTGTTGAGCCTGTTATATTTGCCGCAGTCGTTTCTAGCTTATGAATGATTTTTCCGAGGTGTTCAACGACGGTTTTTCTTTCTTCATCGGTCATCTTGGAGTCTTCTTCTGGCGGCATATCTCCAGATTCGACTTGCTCGTGAAAGTCCATCAGGGTGTCGAAATGAACATAAAATGATTTTTGGGATTCAAAGATACTTAGGTCTAGGTCTGCTTCTAGATTTTCTCCACTATGACACTCATAGCAGTGGTTTTTGACAATCTCAAAATAGTCGTCCGCAGCATTCCCTGAAATGCAAAAGAAGCATATAAATATAAGTTTTTTAATCATCGTTTCCTACAAAGTTCCACGCAATTATTGTTTAAATCCGAGCTCAACAACACTGCTTTACTCCCTGTAGCTCGAGAACCTAACGGGCAATTTGGCAAAAAAAGCAAAAAAAATGAAAATTAACCCTCAGGCATAATTTTAGCGATTAGAATTTTTAAAATTTGAAATGCTTTTGTCGATTCGTTATTGTAATGACAGAAGGACGGGGATTTTCATGAAGAAGAGATTTACATTGATCGAGCTTTTGGTGGTTGTTGCAATAATTGGTATACTTTCATCTATACTTTTACCAGCAGTTTCTAAAGTACGGAAAAAAGGTCTACAAGCTGTTTGTTTGAACAATCTAAAACAGTCTTATCTTGCTGTCTATACTTATGCCGATGAGAATGATGAGTACGCTCCAGACAATATTCTTAACGGTGAAGGTACTAAATGGTTCAATAAACTTGTTCCAGCTTACCTCCCATCAAATGGCATTGAAGATGGGAGCTCTCCATCTCTTAGTTGCCCTATGGGTTTAGAACCATCTCTATACTGGCATGCGACTTTAGCCATAAACCCTATCATTACGAATCACAAAGGAGACTTTGGGTCACATAAGTTAACTCTGGGGGATTCAGAGACAATGGTTTTGATGGATTCCTATAAAAACTGGAACACTACTTTCCCATCTTATTTAGCTCCAGACAAGCTTATTGAAGATACAGAGACACACAACATAGCGAGGCACCTAGGTTCGGCAAATGTTGTTAGAGCAGATGGTAGTGCTAAACCATACACATGGAATTCACTTACTCAACATAACAACTACTCAGATAACTTTTGGCAATATGATTAGTTAATTCAGACCTTAATTTTACCTTTGCGGTTACCCTCAACTCAACTTATTATTATCGTTTTTCAAAATACCTATGTTAGGTTTCAACCAACTAGGGAGTGAAATAGCATCATCAAAAAATAAATGAGTTGCTATGAAAAAGTATTTTACATTGGTTGAGCTTCTTGTAGTTATAGCCATAATCGGCATTCTTCTTACTATTCTTCTACCATCTTTAAACAAGTCTAGAGAGGCTTCTAGAACTGCGGTTTGTTTAAGTCAAATAAGGCAACTTGCTTTATCCTATGGCTTATATACAGCTGAAAATAATAATAGAACCATGGGGAGGTTCCCTAAATTTCCTAATAAATCTAAAGGTTGGCCAGGCTATCTTTATGACTATCATCAATCAGTAGATCTAATGCAATGTCCATCTGCTATGGAACAAGCAACAAATAATCCAATTAATAACCGGGCTGGATCTGCAAAATCTGGATGGATTGGAGATATCGGCT
This sequence comes from Lentisphaeraceae bacterium, assembly GCA_021232515.1. Taxonomy (GTDB): domain Bacteria; phylum Verrucomicrobiota; class Lentisphaeria; order Lentisphaerales; family Lentisphaeraceae; genus JAKVBD01. The sequence continues at coordinate 15,194 of JAJPOQ010000049.1, read as the reverse complement.
GGAGAAGAGTTGGTACTGACTATGCAAAACGGTTTAGTTATGGAATCAATGCCTGGACGTGGTCAACAGGTCATGACGGCATTCACAAAGCTAACCGTTACAAAAGTATTTTGAACATAGACGATGCTTCAAATACCCCCATTTTCTCAGATGCCATTTGGCCTGATGTAACACCATTAACTAATGCATCCCCAAGAACAACAAACGGATCTGATAATAATATTGGCCGTATTTATTTAGATAGGCATTTCAAAAAGAAAATAAATGTCATTTTAATCGACGGTAGTGGAAAAGTGACAAAAATAAATAAACTCCTGCACTTTGATTGGCATAAAAACTTTCAGCATAGAGACTTGCCTCTGCTTTAGGGAGAGTTTTTTAGAGAAAAATTGTTATCCGTTTTCCCAGCAATTAGTTTATATAAGCGGGAGAACGGTAGGTATGAAAAAAACGTTTACTTTAATCGAACTTTTGGTGGTTATAGCCATCATTGGCATCCTTATGTCCATGTTGTTACCAGCGGTTTCAAAAGCTCGGGAAGTCACAAGAACTGCTTTATGTATAAATAATACTAAGCAACTAGGCGTGAGTTATATTTTATTCACTAGTGAAAATAACAGTATGACTATGGGGAAATACCCATTTTTCCCTTCAAAGTTAAAAACTTGGATAGGGACATTATATGATTATCATGAGTCAACAGAGATAATGAAGTGCCCATCAGTAACTCATTTACCGTTAGATAGCCCTGCAGTAAATGAAATGGGCTCAGCTAAGACTGGTTGGGCCGGTGATAATGGTTGGTGGAAAATCGGTCCTCACAAAGGTCGAGGTAGTTATGCGATAAACTCATGGACGTTTTCAACAGATAATGATGGTGTTGCAACGAACGATAATTTTTATAAAAACATCGATGAAATAGAAAAGCCGAGTACAACGCCAATATTTGTCGATTCGATTTGGGTGGATGTCAGTCCACACTGGAATCATTCTCCAACGACAACAGATGGCAGTAACAATGGTGCTGGCCGTATTTATCTTGATCGTCACTACAGTAAGAAAATAAATCTTTCAATGATTGATGGCAGTGCAAGAACGGTCAAGATCAACAAACTATTTCACCTTGATTGGCGCAAAAACTTCCAACACCGAGACTTACCTTTATTTTAAGCCTAAGCTTTTGAGTGAAACCTTTTGAAAAGTCATTCTTAATTACTTTAATGTAAAATGCCTATGTGGTCTTCATTCACTGAAGTTAAACAGGTGTAGGCGCTTTGCCCTCCATCTAAGAGTAAGTAGTACTGCCTTGGCCATGTTTACTACGGAGGTTGGGGCATTTTCATGACGGTCCCACGTCCAGAACCTGGTGCAAAAAGGTGCAACTCTTTTCTTTTGAGGAGTAGTGTGTGAAAGTGCGATCAATTTTTTGCTGTTCTACAGACGCAAGAAGGATAGATAACTAATCATTTTCAACGTTTTAAAGTTAATAAGGCAATGAAGATTTAAGAATACTCATGTAAGTTGATTCATGCCAAACTTTGAGATAATAATGAAAGACTTTGAAAGTTACTATCAAATCCCAGTGATCATTCTAGGGTGCTGGTTGCTCTCTGTAATCCTCAAATCCATATTCAATAAATTTATTGAAAGCAGACGAAGCTCTTTGGATATAGATCCGACGAATTTTTATTTCCTTCGGAATGGAATAAGCTTCGTTATCTACACCATTGGCATAGTCATAGTCTTTATGAATACACCTGGTTTTCAGGGATTTGGAACGACAATTTTTGCTTCAGCGGGCTTATTTGCAGCGATAGTTGGTTTTGCGAGTAAGGAAGCTTTCGCAAACATAGTCAGTGGTATATTCATTATCATTTTTAAGCCATTTCGAGTGAATGATCTTCTTGAGTTTGAAAACAATCAACGAGGTTTTGTCGAGGATATAACTCTACGGCACACGGTGATAAAAGATTTAAATAACAAGCGCATTATCATTCCGAATTCAACCATGAGTTCAGAGTCAATTATCAATTATCACATATCAGATAAACGCATTCTTTTTCACTACAAAGTAGGCATAAGCTATGAGTCAAACGTTGAGAAAGCTACAGAACTTATTCAGAACTATCTAGAAGCTAGAAAAGATGTTTTGAAGTGGGAAGGAATAGATGGCTCAACTCGCGATACGAAAGCAAGAATCCGCGTTACAGAGCTTTATGATTCAGGTGTGACTTTACGTGCAGATTACTGGTGTGAAGACTACGACACGGCATTTAACATAAGTTGCTTACTGAACAAAGAATTATTGATACTATTTAAAGAAAATGGCATCGAGATCCCTTATCCTCACAGAACACTTGTTTTTAAAGATGGCGAACCAGGGCAAGCGAAAGCTAAGTTAATTCAAGGACAAGAGTCATGAGCAATACTGAAAATGGACATGTTTACCACAAGAAGGTAGGCGTTAAACCAGGTACTATGGTTTATACAGGTTCTTTTGAGGGAGAGGCTTTTTCTTGTGATCTTATTTCTTATGATGAAGACTCTTTTAAGTTAGAAGGTCTTTCTCTTGAGTCTTTTGACGGCATCGAGGAAGAGGGGAAAGTTAAGTGGCTTTACTTCAATGGCTTGAGCCACTTGAAAGAGTTTGAGAAGGTTGCGTCTAAGTTTAGAATATCACCCTTAATTCAGGAGGATATACTTCACACTCGTCAACGAGCTAAGTTTGAAAGGAGTGCCGAAAATAGTTTCATCGTTCTACCTGTACCGCGCCTAGTAGGAGATGCTTTAGTTTGGCAGCAGATAAGTATCATTCATCGCGATGACCTTATCATCACCTTTTCAGAGAGAAAGTCGCCAGCTTTTGACTTTGTTCTTAACCGTATTCGAACCAGTCAAGGTAAGATTCGTGAGAGTGGACTCGACTACTTACTTTATGCCCTTACAGACTCAGTGGTGGACCAGTATCTAAATGTTACGGCATACATGACCAATGAAGTCGACGACCTAGAGATGGAGCTGCTAAATAATGCAGGGCGAATCCCTCAGTCTTTTGTGAAGGATTTATATAGCCGTAAGAAGAATCTACTAGGTATGCAAAAAAGAGTAAATCAGATCATGGAGGCAGTTGTTGCTCTGCAAGAGTATTTCGATAGTGAGGATGAACTCGATGGTGCATACATAATCGACTTGATTGATCATGTGAATCGTATAAAAGATAACCTTGCACATCTCAGAAGTTTATTAAATGAATTAATGAATCAGTACTTAGCAATGAACAGTGACCATATGAATGAAGTCATGAAGGTTTTGACTATCTTCTCGGCGATCTTTATCCCACTTGGTTTTATAGCAGGACTCTATGGTATGAATTTTGATACCGAAAAAAGTAAGCTAAATATGCCAGAGCTCAGTCTAGCTTATGGTTACCCATTAGTACTAACTGTTATGGTAAGCTTCGTTCTAGGTTTATTATTTTACTTCCGCAAGAAAAGATGGATCTGAAAATCTTACGAAGGGCAGTCTTAGTCGTATAGAGGAAAAGCATCTACTTCTCACCTATATGGCAATAACGGTAGCATTAAGCTCAAAGCTACTACCGCAGGTATAACAACAAGACAATTGCATAAGCTGATTTCAAAATACAGCATTGATAAGAACGAATATAAAGTTAAGTAGATTAATTCACTTAAACATTTTATAATCAATATTTTATGTAATTTCGAAGACTCTCTCCATATTGTAAATTCCAAAATTCTCTTAATTTTCGACTTGTAACCAGGGAAATTTTGAGGTACTATAATGATATTAGATGTGATCGATATCATATTTAGATAAAACCGAATCAGTTAAAGGAGAGTAACATGCTTAGATGGGCCGTGACCTTTCTGCTGATAGCAATCGTTGCCGCAATATTTGGCTTTGGAGGCATAGTTTCAGCAGCTACAGGAATAGCCAAGATCTTATTTTTCGTATTTTTAGTACTCTTTATCGCCAGCCTGCTATTAGGTGACAAATCAGTTAAGGTTGATTAGTCAGAGTATTTTTAAAAATAGTTAAATTTAAAAAGCAAAAAAGAAAATTTAGAGGAATACACATAATGAATAAGCAATTAGTAATCAACAAGTTCGTAACAGTTCCATTTATCATTACAGCTACTCTTTTAGCCTCTTGTTCAGACGTAAATGATGCAAATGACGGACCGGTGGCAACCGAATTAAGCCAATCAGCAGAAACTGTTGCAGATAGTACCAAAGAAGCCTTTTCTGATGTTAAAGAAAATGTCTCTGAAACTGCCGAAGAAATCAAAGATTTTAGTATCGACAAAAAAGACGATGCAGTTGCTATGGTAAACGATGCCATAGAAGAAATAGATGAAGAGCTTTCCAGCATGGAAGAATGGTCAGAAGACAAATGGGATAGCTTAAATGATGCTTCGAAAGAAGAGTATAAAGATATGATGGACTCTCTCAAAGAACAAAGAGAAGAGTTAAGTGACTGGGCTGATAAAATGAAAGACAGTAGTGAAGATGCCTGGGATGATGTAAAAGAAGGCTTTTCAGACGCCTATGCATCCATGGTAGATTCTCTAGAAGAGATGAAAGAGTCTGTAATGGATTCATAGTTTAGTAGATTTATTTTGAGCGCAGTAAAAGGAAATCCTTTTACTGCAACTCTTTCAACTGGAGTTACTTTTACATACTTAACTGACTAGTGCACAGGTAGTAGCTCCATTGACTCAAAATCAATAATGTTCCAGGCAAGGAGAGGAGAATGAAAACTAAAGACAGTATAAAAACGCAGCCATCGAAAAAACAGATGGTGGCTACTTCTCTAAGGATCGAAAAGAAATTACTTAGTAGTTTAGATGACTACGGGCAGGGGATTGAGCGCTCAAGAAACTGGGTGGTCAACAAAATCCTTTCTCGAGAACTGAAAAATATGGGTTTGATGTAGATCAAAACGATCCAAGAAAAATATGAATTTAAGGTGAGTAAATATAGTTGTTGCTCACACAATTATAGGAGGAAAATGATGTTATACGTCAAAGATAAAATAACCGAAGATGTTCATAATTGGGAAGAACAGTTACGGGATGTAGCTGAGTATGCAGAAGAGCAAGATTTTTCCAAAAAGTTAGAAGTTTATCATGCTATTCACAACATCCAACTGGATATACATAAGCTAAAAGTAAACATGAGTATGGTAAACTCCATTCCAGAAAATGGCTTAGTTTTTAGTCGGGATAAAATTTTAAATAAGTACAATGCCATAAAAGAAAAGATGGCAAATGACGAGATCGTTCAAGCAGCTCAGGATGAAGAGTCTAATGACGATACAAGTTTTGCTGAAGGTCTCTCAGAATCTATGCAAAATACTAACCTTGCCATCCAAGCATACACCATGAATAAAAAAGAGCAGATAAGTGCAGATGTAGAGTCTCTTCTAGACGACATCCAAGAACAAATGTCTTCTCTTGAAAACTGGGCTGAGGAAAAATATGAATCAGCTTCAGAAGAAGTAAGAAACGAGTATCACAAAGTCCTCAATAAACTTCAGTACCATAAGGATAACACATCTTCCTGGTTAAAAGAGTATAAAGAGTCTTCAGAAGAAACTCTTAAAGATGCCAAGTCTGGCTTATCTGACGCCTTTTCATCTTTGGCTGATTCATGGAAGTCTGCTTTAAAAAGCATTAAAAAATAGTTTTAAAGCTAGACCCTAGTCAGACTCATTTCGCGTGAATCAAAGTAGCGCTACCAAAGAAATATAAAGGAAAGTACTATGCCTGAAGGTTACCATGAACCAACCGAATTACTGACACCTAAAACTAAAGATATGCACCGAGCTATTTCGTCTCTTATGGAAGAGTTGGAAGCCATCGACTGGTATAACCAACGTGTAGAGTGTTGTCGAGATGAAGAACTAAAGAAGATCCTTATTCATAACCGAGATGAAGAAAAAGAACATGCTGCAATGGTTTTGGAATGGATAAGAAAGCAGGATGAATTTTTTGATAAAGAACTGAAGGATAAGCTTTATTCTTCAGCACGATAAATAAGGAAATATAATGAAATTTCGGATAATAATAAATGGCAAGTTTACAAACGATATACAGCTTAAAAGAATAATCGAGAAGTATAAGTCTAACTATAACTTAGATGTTAGAGTGACCTGGGATGCAGGAGATATAAAAGAATTCATAAAAGAGTCCGAAGTTGGTTATGACCGTATAGTAGTAGTTGGTGGAGATGGCTCACTAAATGAAGCCGTTGATGGCCTTATGAGACTTCCAGATGCTCCTGAATTAGCACAAATCCCTCTCGGTACTGCAAACGACTTAGCCATAAGTTCTAAAGTTCCTGTCGACATGGAAAGTGCTTTTCATTTTGCATTTACAAAGAAGACTCACCCAGTTGACGTTATTCAGGTAAATGAGCGATATGTGATAAATGCTGCATCCTTGGGACAGGCCGCACGCGTTACTCAAAATACCCCAGAGTTCCTAAAAGGAGTTGTTGGAAAGTATGCATACAGTTTATCGGGCTTATTAGCTTACTTTGACACTTCAAATCCAGTTCCTTTTGTAGATGGTTTTGATAACGATGAAGAGTATCTATTTGGTTATGTTTGTAACGGAAATGCTTGTGGTGGAGGCTTCTCTGTTTCGGAGGATGCAAAGATTGATGACGGTTTGATGGATGTACTATTGATCAAAAAGTTTGATTTGAGCAGCGTTGCAAATGTTACCTTCGATCTATGGAAAAATAATGACAATGAGTACATCAAACGTTACCGAACAGACTCGCTATACATTGAGTCAAAATTGAATTTAGCGATGAGCTTAGATGGTGAGTTGTACTCCAATAATAAGTTTTACTTTAAAGTGCTGCCAAAAGCATTGAATCTAGTTATGCACGAAGACTCAGAATTACTCTGTCGAAATACTAGTCAGAATAAAGACTCACAAATATTTACAACTGTTTAGTGAGGTAATAGTGGGAAACTTAAAAAAGAAAAAGCGTTTTAAGATAGCAAAACATAAGAGACGTAAAAAAAGGAAGCAAGATCGGCATAAAACAAAAAAATAATCTGCGATTAGCAGGTACTAATATAATAGAGGAGAATAGACTATGGCACCCCAAACATTTAACTGGTGGTATAAAAACGTTAGTCAGTTTATGACTGTAAATGAAGCCCAAGGACATGGACTAGAAGTACTAGATGAAGTCTGTCAGTTCTTGGACAGTAAAGAACTAAAAGATGATAAGATTTACTACTTAAGAAAACGTTGTCGAGCTTTATCCTTTCCTATTTTGTACCACAAGTTCGACGACTTAGTCAAACTAAAACAAAAAGATAATTACATTGATGAGTGGTGTATACTCAAAGACATATCTTTGAGAGCTCAAAACCTCAAATCCGACTTTAAGAAAACTTTAGCATGTTGATCATACAACGGTGAATACAACAGAGTTGACTATTTATGAATATCTCTTCTCGACTCCTTCATTTCTAAGTGTAATGTAGTGGCAATACGGAGGACTACCATGCAGTTAACTGCGAGAATTTTTGAGCTTTTTGATACCCAAAATGTAAGTGCGACTTTTAAAAAAAGAGAGTTTGTGCTTGAGTACATCGAACGTCAGTACCCAGAATATATTAAATTTGAATTTGTTCAGGATAAATGTGACTTGCTAGACCGCTTTAAAGTTGGTCAGGATGTAACCATTGACTTCAATCTCAAAGGTCGTAAATGGACTAGCCCACAAGGTGAAGTAAAGTACTTTAACACTTTACAAGCGTGGAGAATAGATGCTGCTAAATCTGAGCAGCCACAACAGGACGATGGTCCTCCAATGATGGAGCCACCAGCTTTTGAAGGCGGCTTAGACGAAGAAGTACCTTTCTAAGCAAGTTTCTTGCAAGACGGTCTCGTTTGTCTTAAGTTGTGTCACATTTGTTACTACTCAGAATGTAGCTGAAAATTAGGGAACACATAATGAAGCCTATTTTGTACGGCATTGGCATTTCCCCATATGTTAGAAAAGTGAGATTCATTCTAACCTTTAAAGATATTGAGTATGACTTAGATCCAATCATTCCAGGAAAAGCTCCTGAAGGTTTTAGTGAAAAAAGTCCGATAAATAAAATACCGGCTCTATCTGTAGGTGACTTCTCTATTTCAGACTCTTCAGTTATCTCACAGTATATAGAACGGAAGTTTGATCATCAACACGTTCTCCCTAAAGATGCGGAAGGCCTAGCAAAGACTCTTTGGTTTGAAGAGTATGCAGATAGTCGTATGACTGAAATACTTGGGGGAATATTTTTCAATAAGTTTGCGAAACCGAAAGTATTTGGCATGGATCCAGACTTAAAAGTTGTTAAAAGTCTTGAAGCTAGAGTTCCAGAGCTTATGAACTACTTGGAGAAGCAACTTATTGGTAAAGACTATCTAGTAAATGACACTATTACCTTAGCAGACATGGCGGTTGTAAGTATTCTGCAAAATTACTTGATCGCAGGTTATGAGATAGATGGGGCTACATGGCCAAACCTTGCACGTTACCATACAGCTATAGTTCAACACCCGGCAGTGAGTATCGTACTTGAGCAAGAAGCTAAAGAGCTCGCAGAAATGCTCTAGTTTCCTTATCTTCGGTATTGATTGAGAAGAGAAGTCAGCCTTTCTTATTAAAATATTTTTTAGGAAGCCCTTATGGACTCAAGTCTTGAAACTTTAATTGATCAATGTCGAAACTCGTTAACGGATGCTGCACAAAATCCTGAAAACAATTGGAAGCTTTTTACGGTAGCAAATGTTGGAGTGGATGGCCTACCTCAGTCTCGTTATGTCGTTCTACGTGGAGCTGATTTTAGCGATAAAGCAGAGATAGTATTTTTTACAGACGAGAGGAGCAATAAAGTTCCTGCATTGCTAAAAAATAAGAAAGTTTCTCTATGCTTCTTTGATCGTGAATCTGGCCTTCAGGTAGAAATGAAAGCTGACGTGACCGTTCACAATGGTGATGAAGTGTCAAAAGTACACTGGGAATCGACTTCTTGGTATAGTCTTCAGTGTTACTACATGAAAGAGCTCCCAGGAGAAGAACTAAAAGCGCCATTTATTTTAAATCCAGACGATCTAAATGAAGAAGAAGCTTACCAGTTTTTTACTGTTGTAAAGTGCCAGGTAAACAGTTGGGACATACTCAAGCTTAAAAAGACTGGAAATGAACGAGCTCATTGCACTTTTAACCGTGAAGGTAAAGTGCAAACTGCCAGTTGGTTAGCGCCTTAGTTACTTCAGTAAAAATGAAGTTAGTTTAGCTTCAGAGAGTTTACTAAGAGCAAGTTTAACTTGGTCCTTTTCTACAGCGACATAAGACCAGTTGTCGCAAACTGTTATCTTACCGACTTGTTTACCGGTTAAGCCTTTTTTTGCAGTTAAAGCACCGAGTATATTGACTGGACCGACTTTCTGTTTCTTACCTTTTTTGATCCTTATCGTGCGCATTGTCGCAAAAGTCTTCTTATTTGCAAGAACGGATTTCGGAGGAAGAGCTTCACTGTTAATTTTTTGCTCGAGAAACTCTTGAAGGAGAGTCATCTTGTGACTTTCTTTGTCGCTGTATAAAGAACATGCTATACCAGTTCCGCCAGCTCGACCAGTACGACCAATACGGTGAACATGAACTTCAAAGTCGCGCGATATGTGAAAGTTTATAACAGCTTCAATCGAGTCTATATCTAGTCCACGAGCAGCGACATCAGTTGCTACGAGAATGGAAATACTGTTATTAATAAACTTAACGAGTGTTTCATCTCGATCAGTTTGATCAAGATCACCGTGTAAGTCGAGAGCGTCAAAACCTTCATCTAAAAGATAATCGGTAACGTCATGAACGTCTTTTTTGGTATTGCAGAATATGACTGCAGATTGAGGTTTGTGATGCTGAAGTAAAAGAGTGAGAGCTTCGAAACGTTCATCGTTAGCCACTTTATAGAAGTATTGCTGAATACTGACACTGTCATGAGTCGACTCGACTTTAACAGTAACAGGGTCTTGCATAACTCTATGGGCGATTGTTTGAATTTGCTTCGGGTAGGTCGCACTGAAAAGAAGTGTTTGTAGACGCTTTGGAGTTTGAGCAAAAATAGAATCAAGCTCTTCTTGGAAACCCATTTCAAGCATTCTATCCGCTTCATCAAGCACCAGAGTTTTTAGATTTTGTAAGTCTAGAGTTTCTTTGCGCAGGTGTTTACAGATACGACCTGGAGTACCAACGACTATGTGAGCGCCGTGTTGAAGAGACTTAGTTTGGTCTCGAAATGGCATACCACCACAGAGGCTTATCACTTTTATATTCGGCAATGTTCTTGCCAGTTGGCGGATAACTTTTGAGACTTGATCTGCTAATTCACGAGTCGGACATAAAATGAGAGCTTCAACACTTTTACTGTCGATTTTTAAACGATTGATTAAGCCAAGACCAAAAGCAGCTGTTTTACCAGAGCCTGTTTTTGCCTGACCTATGAGGTCTTTCCCTTCTAAAATGCATGGTAAGCTTTGAGCCTGAATAGGCGTCATTTCAGTATAGCCTAGAGATTCGATATTTTTTAAAAGTTCTGGGCTTATGTCTAGTGAAGAAAAGTCGGTCTGGCTCAAAGTGTAAATCCTGTTATTGATAAGCAACTATACTCTTATCTGCGAATAAGTTTAGTAATGGCTTAAACTTAGAAGAAGAAAAGACGTCGTCATTCGATAAATTTTTGAGTGAGCAAGAGTCATTTTATTTGCGTACTGCTTGATCCCATTGTTGTTAAAAGTATCTTTAAAAAGTGTTAACGAAAATAACTATCAAAAGGCTCAAATGAGGCTATTGAATTTAACTCGTGTGAGTGCTATTCTGAGTTATCAATCCCCGTCATTTTTATTAACTTTTGCACCCTGGTATTTATCTTAAATGGTTGAAGAACGCAGCATAAATTCAACAAAAGTTTTTCTCATAATAGTTGTCTGTATTCTTCTAACTTTTGGATTATGCATGCTTTACTCAACGAGTGGCATGGACTGGCGCCCTGGCGGTGCTCCTACAATTGATAATACATCCTTGATTAAGCAGCTTACATTCATCGCAATTGGCGGTGTTGTTGCAGTCTTTCTGCACTATTTTGACTATCGAACTCTTTGTAAGATGTCGAAGTACTTTATGATCATCATCGGCGTCATGCTATTGTATCTTGCCTTAGCAAATTTACTTAAGAAAAATCTACCGTTTGTGAGATCTATTAAAGGGGCTTATCGGTGGATTCGTCTGGGAAGTTTAAGTATACAGCCATCTGAGTTTGCCAAGATTGCCATCATTTTATTCATGGCTGACTATTACCATCGTTTCAATCGTCATAGCGGTAATTTTTTAAGAGGTTTTGTTTATCCTTCTTTACCAATTGCTGGTATCGGTATTTTGATTATCGCCGGCGGTAGTTTATCCGTGACGATGATTACCGGAGCTTTGGTTGTTGGTCTACTTTTTGTCTGTGGCGTTCGCATGCGTTATCTTGCAGCAGTTGGTGCTCTCGGCGTGGGTTTATTTGCACTTGTCGCGCAGATTTCTCCCGAAAGGATGCGACGGATCACTTCATTTATGGACCCAGAAGCAGTGGCTCAAGGAGAAGGTTACCAGTTGTGGAATTCGCTTTTAGCCTTAGGTTCTGGAGGCCCATATGGCCGTGGTTTCACAGAAAGTCGCATGAAACTGGAGTATCTCCCAGAAGCTCACAATGACTTTATACTTTCAATTGTTGGTGAAGAACTAGGTTTTTTAGGTCTTTGTGTAGTGATCGTTCTCTACCTTGCGTTTTTATATGGCTCGTTTAAGATTGCTGCTGAAGCAACAGACTATCGAGGTATGATTGTTGCCACGGGTCTAGGTCTTGGTATATGTCTTCACGGTATGGTCAATATAGGTGTTATTAGTGGTGCTTTTCCAACAACAGGTGTGACAGCACCATTCTTAAGTTATGGTGGTTCAAGTATGCTTTCGGCACTTATCTCTGTGGGGATAATTATGAGTGTGGCTCGAGAATCTGAACGGGCTAAACTTGAAGGCATGGAAGAGTTTGAGGAAACGAAGTACTAGCATGAAAGACTTTTCAATCATTATTTCATGTGGTGGTACAGGTGGACACTTTTACCCTGGTTTAAGCATCGGTCGTGAGTTTAAAAAGCAGGATGCGAAGGTTAGACTTTTTGTAGCAGGTAAGCATGGTGAGTCTCAGAAAAAGGTGGCAGCTACTCATGAGATAGAGGCAGATACCGCAAAAGCCATTCAGTTTCCAACAAATAAATTACTCCTCCCATGGTTTGCGATAGTTTTTACTTGGACCTGCGTGAAGTCATTTTTTTATATCATGAAATATCGACCAAGTGCAGTTTTAGTCATGGGAAGCTTTGCCAGTGTTCCTTTAGGTTTAGCGGCAGTAAGTACCAGAACTCCTCTATTTCTTCATGAAGGGAATACTGTCATTGGCAAGGCAAACCGATTGTTGTCAAAGTGGGCTAAGAAACTGTTTTTATCTTTCCCTGCGTTAAACGACAAGCAGCTAAAAGTTAAGACGGATATAGTCGGTATGCCGATAAGACCTGAGTTGGTAAACTATGATGCCGAGGAATCTAAAGAGACTATCAAAAAGTGTCTTGGTTTTGATGAAAATTTACCTCTTTTACTTGTGTTTGGGGGCAGTCAGGGCGCCCAAAGAATCAACGAAAACTTTTATAAATCTCTTCCAGAAATAAAAGGTAATTTTCAACTTTACCATTTGTCTGGTAAGGAAGAAAATACCGAGTTCGAAGAGCTGGCAAAGACTCGTGGTATTAAAGCTAAAATACAGAAGTCTACAGAGAATATGTCAGACGCCTTGCGTGCTGCAGATCTGGTTATTTGTCGAGCTGGAGCTTCCAGTTTAGCTGAACTCGCTTGGTTCAAAAAACCAGCTTTATTTATTCCCTTAAAAATTGCTGCTGAAAATCATCAATATCACAATGCGAAGTTAGCAGAGGATATTGGCGGCGGTATGATTCTTACCGAAAATGACATTTCTCCTGACAAAATTGGCGAAATTGTCAGTGCTTGGTTGTGTGATCCGGCCGCATGGTTGATTAAATCCAAAAAGATTGGTGAATTGGCTAAAAATGACGTCGCAGAAACTGTAGCTAAATCTATAGTTGAGTCTTGTTAATCAGTTCCCGCCTGACTATGTTTATAATATGGGAATCAACTGTTTAAGCCATTCAGAAACCAGCTTTCGATTGGCTTCATGAACCTGAATTTTTCAAAAATTTAATTAGAAAGAAGATTATGGCTACTAAAAATTTAAAAGATAATAAAGCGCATGCTAAGCTCGAAGAGCTAAGTAAAAAAGCTTTTGATCTGACAGCCGAAGGTGCCTTGAGTAAAGATCGCTTAAAAGAGTATCGCTCAGACGCAGGAAGCTTACAGATGTTCTACGGAACTCAAAGAGTAAATGAAGAGACTATGTCAGCGCTACAAGAGTTAGCAGATGACTCTAAAGCTGTTGACCAGTTTCAGAGCATGCTTCGCGGCGACGTCATCAATAAAATCGATGGTCACGAGTGTGAAAATCGTCAAGTTCTTCATACTGCAGTTCGAAACGTATTTGCTGACTTAAATGACGAGAAAAACATCGGTAAAAGTGTTGATGCTATAAAAGCGGCACAGGCTGAACTCGATAAGCTAGACAAATTTTGTAAAGAGATAGCTTCTGGAGCTATAAGCAACACAGTTGGTCAACCATTTACCGACTTAGTTCTTGTTGGTATCGGTGGTTCAGACCTTGGTCCTAGAGCGATCTACCTAGCACTTAAAAAATATGCTATGCCACAAAGAAGAGTTCACTTCATCTCAAATGTTGACCCGGATGATGCAGCAGCAACTCTGAACGGCTTAGATCTGAGCAAAACTCTTGTAACGGTTATTTCTAAAAGCGGTGGCACTCTAGAAACTCTTACCAACGAAACTTTCGTTGCAGACAGATTTAAAAGCGCCGGCCTTCCAGTAAACAAGCACTTTATCTGTGTGACAGGTGAAGGTAGTCCGATGGACAACCCAAGTAAGTACCTAAGAACGTTCTATATGTTCGACTACATCGGTGGTCGTTATAGTGTGACTTCAATGGTTGGTGGTGTTATCCTCGCTTTTGCTCTTGGTTACAAAAAGTTTGAAGACTTCCTACGCGGTGCTCGCAAAATGGATCTAAATAGTCTTGAGACTGACATCACTAAAAACTTGCCTCTTCTAGCAGCTGTTCTTGGTGTTTGGAACAGGAACTACCTAGGTTCTGAAACTCTTGCAGTTCTTCCTTATAGTCAGGCTTTGAGTCGCTTTGCAGCTCACTTACAGCAGTGTGACATGGAAAGTAATGGTAAGAGAATTAACCGTCAGGGTGAAGCCTTAGAAGAAGCTACTGGTCCAATTGTTTGGGGAGAACCTGGTACAAATGGTCAGCATGCTTTCTATCAGTTAATTCACCAAAGTGAAACTGTCGTAGCTTGTGACTTCATTGGCTTTAAGAAGAGTCAGTATGAGCAAGACCTGAAGGTTAAAGGCACAACTTCTCAGGAGAAGTTAAACGCGAACCTACTTGCACAGTCTATTGGCCTAGCTACTGGTAAATCTAGTGATAACCCAAATAAAGTCTTCCCTGGTAATCGTCCAAATAGTTTGATCATGGCTGATCAATTGACGCCAGAAGTGATGGGGCAGTTACTGGCATTTTATGAAAATAAAATCGCATTCCAAGGCTTTATATGGAACATCAATTCATTCGATCAGGAAGGTGTTCAACTTGGTAAAGTTCTCGCAAATGAAATCCTCGATACATACACCGAAGGAAAACCTGCAGATGCAAACTCTCCATCATACATCCTTATGAAGGAAGCAGGCTTAATCTAAGCGAACTATAACTATAACTTTTAAAAAGCCGGTCAATTCTTGATCGGCTTTTTTCGTTTTGAGCACGAACTATAACTAAGGCTTGCTGATTATTGCATAAATATTTAATTAAAAGTTACTTATGATTATTTTGTGCTATATTAGGTGCAGCGAAAATTTCTAATAACCTTTAATAGCTTTGCATCTAATGTACAAAAAAAGTCTTTCATCTCAGCC
>JAJPOQ010000030.1 GCA_021232515.1 Lentisphaeraceae bacterium | reverse complement strand
AGGCTGAGATGAAAGACTTTTTTTGTACATTAGATGCAAAGCTATTAAAGGTTATTAGAAATTTTCGCTGCACCTAATATAGCACAAAATAATCATAAGTAACTTTTAATTAAATATTTATGCAATAATCAGCAAGCCTTATCTAGTTTCATTATCACCACTGTAGCCGATACCAAAAAACTTAAAGACATACAATTTGCCAAAGTTGAAGATTCCAATTTAAAGCTAGATCTATACATGCCAGAGGGCATAAAAAATCCTCCCCTCATAATTTGGGTACATGGTGGTGGGTGGAGAGGTGGTAATAAAAGTAAATGCTATATCTCATCTATTGTTAAACATGGCTTTGCTCTAGCAAGTATTTCCTACAGGCTTACAGATGAAGCTATATTCCCAGCTCAGATTCACGACTGTAAAGGAGCGATTCGTTGGTTAAGAGCAAATAAAGAGACGTATGGTTACTCTACTGAAAAGGTTGGTGTAGCTGGCGCAAGTGCTGGTGGTATGTTAGCTGCTCTTCTCGGAACATCTGGGGATGTCAAAAGCCTTGAAGGAAATACAGGCGGAAACTTAGAATATTCTTCAAGAGTCGATGCAGTAGTAGATTTCTTTGGAGCAACAGACTTTGTACTACGAGGACAAAATCAACCTAGTCGAGCCAATGCACCTGGTTCTGTATGCTATTTGCTTTTTGGTGGCCCAACAAATAAAAAAACAGAACTAGCCAAGTTGGCATCTGCTGTTACACATGTAACTAAAGACGATCCTCCTTTCTTAGTTATCCATGGCGATAAAGATAACAAAGTGCTACTCGATCAATCTCTGCGTATACAAGAGACTTACAAAGACGCTAAACTTCCTTTAGAACTCATGATCATTAAGAATGGTGGGCACGGAGAAAATAAATACTTTACTGAAGATATAATCAAAAAGATGGCAGAGTTTTTTCTCAAGAGTTTAAAACATTGACATAACAAGCACTAAGCAAGACCTAGTGCTTATCAATTACTTTATGCGTAGAATAATTCTTTAATCACTCCTGTAGAGTCTCCAAAAGAGTTTGTTTGAATACCACTACCTTTTAGAATAGATAACCAAAGGTTACAAAGTGGAGTTTTCTTATCCATGACTATATGACGACCGTGCTTAAAGCCAGAACCTCCGCCAGTCACAAAAGTTGGGCAATTATCAAGAGTGTGTTTAACCCTCAGGTTACTTCCTAGGACAAGTGTAGTATTATCAAAAATTGATCGGCCATCAACATCTCTTGTCTTTTTCATCTTTTCAATAAACTTACCAACAAGTTTAAGGTGACTTGAGTCTTTTAAGATAGAGTCTCGAGTGCGCTCGTCGTTTGATCCATTATGGTGACTGATCGCATGAGCTGTAAATGAAGATCCTATACTCGTCATGAAAGTATCTCCTGGTAGCTGATAACTAAATACTCGACAAGCATCAACTTCCATAGCAGCTAACATAAGATCATAAGCAGCTTCTATCTCTGGAGCACCTTCAAGTGAGACTGACGGTTCTATCAATTTACGACTTGGCTTCTTTTTAGGCACTTCTAACCATTTTTCATCTTTAGAGATTCGGTTTTCCAATTCACGGATAGAATCGAAATATTCATCGACTTTATCTTTATCTGTTTTGGTTACTCTTTTCCTCATGGATTTTGCTGATAGCAGAACTGTATCTAAAGCCGAACGATTATCTTTTAGAAGTACTTTACGTTGCTCTAAAGGCATATTATCAGCAGAAAATAATTTGTGGTACATTGCAACTGGATTGGGCATACCCATGATCGGCTTGCCCTGCCTATTCCATGATATAGAGCCACTTCCGTGACCAGTGCTGGCACTGTTACCTGCACCGAAAAGAACCATCGAGTTATAACGCGTATGCTTACCAAACTCGTTAGCTGCAGCCTGATCTACTGAGATTGTATTGTGAAAGCTCTGACCTGGCATAGCGAAGCGATCAGCACCAGTAAGCCAGAAAGTTGAACCACTATGTCCGTCTCTAGAGTGTTGATGTTCGAGGTTTTGAAAGATAGTAAAATCTTTCTTAAGTTTTGCTATTGGCTTAAACGCATCCTGCAACTCATAATCGTATCCAGTATCATCTTGCTTAGGATACCACCCACGCTGTGTCACACCGAAACCTGTACCTAAGAAAATTACTCTCTTTGGTGCTTCTACCATAGACTTAGATGAAGCAAAGGATTCTAAAAAAGGTAAAGCTATAAGAGCCGAAGAACTTCTAAGAAATTGACGTCTATTTTGCATATTATACTCCTAAAAATTACTTTGAACGAAATTGTTTTGATTGAACTAATGCGTGTAGAAAAGAACCTAGATCATTCCCTTGACTTTCAGCTTTATTGGTCACTGAAGTCGCAAAGTTATGATCCGAGATGTTATAAGGACGGCCAAGTGAGTATGCTATTAAAGCTTTGCTAAAACCCATGGCGAAAGCTTTCTCTCTCTTTGCTACTGCATCTCTCAAACCGAAATAATCACTAAAATCTTTCCCTCCAGGTAACTTACCGGAAGGGTCAATATCAAAGGTATGGTTTTTGTAACTTAGTTTTTTCTTGCCTTTAACATGTTCTTCAACACGAATTGTTTCTTGAGTTCTCCATAGACCTGCAGCTGTGAAGTTCTCCATAGCAAATCCAATAGGGTCTATTTTCTGATGACACTGGGCACATTGAGCCTCTTCTTGATGAGCTTTAAGCATCTGTCTTGTACTTAAAACTTCATTTTCTAGACGCTCAAGCTGAGGCACGTTTGCAGGGGCTGGTGGTGGTGGATCATCTAATAAGTGACGTAAAACCCATGACCCTCGTTCAACCGGAGACGTACGCAAACCGTCAGAACCCATAAGATGAATCGCGGCCATACCGAGTAGTCCACCTCGAGGAGAGCTTTCTGGGACAGAGACCTTTGAGAAATCAGTTCCACTCACCCCAGATAATCCGTAGTAGTCAGCCATGACGTTGTTAACTATGACGAAGTCAGCTTTTAATAACTTTGACATAGGCTGCTTGTTGTCGAGAAGGTAGCGAATAGTCTGGTAAACTTCCTGACGAGCACTTTCGCGAATTGTATCATCAAACCCTGGATTGAACTCAGCTGGAAAGTCAAATTGATCCAAACGTTTCATGTCTAACCACTGATGAGTAAAACCACTAATAAAGTTATTTGATCTAGCGTCAGTCAATAAACGAGTCGTTTGAGCTGAAAGTATTCCCTCATCGTACAACTTTCCTTCTTTCGCAAGATTTAAAAGCTCTTGATCAGGAGGCGAGCTCCAAAGAAAGTAGGACAGACGAACGGCGAATTCTCGTTGATCCATCTCTGCAGTTCTTTCTCCTTCACGAGGCTCACAGATGTAGATAAAGTCAGGCGAGGCAAGAACTAAAGAGTAAACATCGACTAGAGCATCAACCTTTTCTTTGCCGCCTTCACTTTTTGAAAGATAGCGCCAAACTAGACTTTTTAAGAATTCTTGATCAGGCTGCTGGCCACGAAAAGCTTTAGTTGCAAAACCACTAATCATTCGCTTAGCATAGACTTCCTCTGACTCGCCATCGTTTTGAGTTAAGATTAAAGAAGATTGTTCTTTCAACGGCCACTCATCAAAATATGGACCTTCCAGCTCTACCCAATCAACCCAGACAGCCGGTTGAGAACCAAAACCATTTTCTTTTTGAGCCTTTTCAAAAGCATACTTCTGCGACTTATAGTCATCGTACATCCTATGAAGTATTTCCAATGGTGCCGTCATTCCGAAATCTTTTTCAATCTCAACTTCAATGATTTGCGGCTTCTCAATAGTTCCTTCGACTTTAACAAAACCTTTATTATGAAACTGGTTTTTGCCTGCCTTAAATGAGTAATTCAGATATCTCTCACGCTCTGGTGCATAGTCATAACTACCTGCTCTAATGCGAAGAATGTACTTACCTCCGGCTCTATTCTTATCCGCCGGTATGATCACTGGGTTGTACTTTAAAGTTCTCTTCCAATTATAGTGAACCATGACTGCTCCTGTTGCAGCTTCAGGACGCTTTAAATAATCCGCGGCTCTAGCATAACCTCCAGGGCCATTTGTGAATCTTTTTAGAATATGAGGCACATCGTCATAGCCCATTTTCTTTGCGGTCTCGATAGTCTGTTCTGATTTAGGTAGACGCAAAAATGCCTGGCCTTTCTCAAGGTGTTCTGCATTACTCTTAGCCACCTCTAAAAAAGTATGAATAAGTTCAAACTCTGGCTCAATATGCTTCTTCTCGGACTTCGGTTTTTTCTTGAAACCTTTCATCGCTGTTCTTAAGTTCACTTGTGCAATTTTGCGGTATAGCTCAAATTGATCACTTGAAAAGAATAGAGAGTTTCCATAGGTATCGAATTTAAATGAACCATCATCGGTAGGAAGTTCTCTAACATCTGGTTTAAAACCTAACAGAGACTCCATCGAGTTTGTATACTCTCGGCGATTCATACGGCGCATAGTTATTTCGCCACCATTATCACTGAGGATATCTCGAGCTCTAACCATCTGGATGGAAAGGTCTCTAAGTAAAGCTGTTTTTTCTTCTGGAGAAATCTGTTTCTTTTTCTCTGGAGGCATTTCGCCAGAGTTAATCGAATCAAGAATGTTTTGCCAATGCTCGGCTGTTGGTATGTCTTTGGTCATATTAAAAGATAAAGTTTCTAAATCCAACTTACCTTTTTGAGTGTCCGTATCATGACAATCAAAGCAATACTTCTCAAGAACCTTTAAATGTTTCTTTGGCATTATCGCATCATCAGACAAAACACTATTGGCAGAGGTCAGAAGTGTACAGGACCAAAATACCTTAACAATTTTTCGAAATATCATCTTAATATATTCTCCATAGATTTATGATTCTAAAAGTGATTCCAAATGGTCGGAATCCTGTATTTCAGATCAATAACCCTAAAAATATTTAAGATATGACAAATCTACCTAAAATTTTTATAAAAGTGCCTCCCAAAGACTTCGATTATCGTTGACTTTTCTCTATTCCTGTATGAAAAATAGTCTCAAAAATGTCTATTTATATCTACAGCAAAAGCTACAAAGTTTGTCATTCATAATGATCAATAAGGATGGAAGCCAAACTGAAGTCAGAAATTATCCAATTGGCACAGATTCGATTGTCTTTTTAGATCAGAAATGAAGAGTATGAGTTTAAAGCCTCCTAGACTAAAAGCACTTATCCCAGCTCTTGATTTAATCGTAAGATCTCTTTTTTAAGAACTGCTTCAACTCGCTTTTTATAGACATATACGGTGTTTGAAGCAACACCTGTCTCTGCAGCTATTTCATCAGGTTTCATGCCTTTTGAGAATTTAAGAAATATCTCAAAGACTTGTTCCGAGAATTGCTCTCCAGTAATGGATAAAGCTTTTTGAAGAATAAAATCTTTCCATTCTTCAAAAGCTACATTCTCGATTTCAGGAAGACTCGCCCCTTCTATCTCAACATTATCGTCAATGTCTTTAAAAACTTTATTTCTCTTCAGCGAGACTTGCTTCAAAAAAGTATTTCTAGCAACAACCGCAACCCAGCTACGAAACTTACATTCTCCAGGACGATACTCAAAGTTACCTAAGCTTTTCCAAAGCTTTAACATAATCATCTGAGCTAAATCCTCATTTTCATGAAAGTCATAGTTCATTTTACGGACAATACCAATTATGTAAGGACGGTATGTTTGATCGAAGTCCACCCATGAGTTTTCATCTGGACTATCTTTCATTCGTTGAATCAAAGTGAATCTTGTTTCGGCCATTTTTCTCTTTAAGGTTAAAATAAACATGTCACGCTTATTTAAAAACTACGAAGGCTCAGAGCTTATTACAATAAAATTTAAAATAAAATTTTATACTCGTTAAACATCCTTCCAATCTTGGAGCTAAGTAACAACTCGAGAAATAACCAAACTTGTACCTATTTTTCTAACAATTGTCAGATTCATATTTTCTTAGTGCTTTTCGGTCTCATAACACGCAAGAATGAATCAATAGTTTTTAACGAATAGGACACACCATGCTGAACCGAAGAAACTTTATAAAAGCAAGTAGTTCTCTACTCCCCTTACCTCTCATCGCCCAAGGTATGTCAAAGGATCAAGTCGCACCTAAACGACTTGTTATAGTAGGCAATGAGTATGGCATGCATCCTGATAGTTTCTTCCCGAAAGACTTTGGCAAAGACTTTACTCTCTCTCATGAGCTCTCCAGCTTTGGCTGGATTAAAGATCGCATGACCGTCTTTTCACATACTGATCACGGCATGGAACCTGGGCATGGCAAAGAAGATGCCTTTTTGAATGGTATTTTAAAAAGGGATGCCAGTAACTATGCCGATGGCAATGTCTCTGTAGACCAATTAATTGGTGAACGTTTTCGTTCTATCGTTCGCTTTCCAACTATAAATATTCATAACAGTAATCGCGGTATAAGTGAAAGCTGGACTCGGAACTCTATCCCGATAGTACCACTTTCTTCTGCAGAAGCACTACATAGAAAGTTATTTGTCAACCAAACTCTAACTGAAAAGAAACAACAAAAAGTTCTTTGGGACCGAAACAGAAACCTCTTCAAAGCTATTAGCGGTCAATACAAAAGTGCTCTTAAAGGTGTCGCCCAGGAAGACCGAGAGCGACTTTCACAATACCGAACTGCAATTAACGATCTCGGTATAGAAATGGATAGTCAAGAGGCCTGGTTACACAAAGAGAAACCAAACTTTAAATTCAATGCAGGAAAGACAATCAAAGATAAGTATAACGCTATATTTGACATGACTGCCCTAGCACTTCAAACAGACCAAACTCGTGTTGCATCAATTAGTTTTTCTGGGAAACTAAATGTCAGTGAACTCGTCGAGCGAGGTTATCACTCTTGTACTCATAATGGTAAAGGTCTTGACCTTGTTTCTCAATTAGTCACTATCGAAAAGTTCCAGCTCGACCAAATTTCTAGATTTATGAAAAAGCTAGATGCTATAAAAGAACCAAACTCCAACGGAACTATGCTGGATAATACCATCGTCATGTTCGGCTCTGGTATGGGCCACGCAGGAACGCACATCAACAGAAACTTGCCAATAGCTTTATTTGGTGGAGGCCTTGATCACAAAGGTCACATAAGCCTTAAAAGAAAAAATGGCGAGAATACGCCTCTTTGTAATTTATATCTCAGCCTCATCAATAAAATGGGGATTGAACGAGACTACTTCAATGTCAGTACAGGCACAGTGGATATATAGGAGTTTATCATGAGATTTCTTAGCATAGTTACATTAATCACTGTAGCGGTTTTCTACTTTGCTTCTTTAGACACGAATTCGATGAAACCAGTCCCTATGGAAGAAATAGGTTATCGTGTCCCAAAAGTTCAAGATCCAGTAAAACTAAATCCAAAAACGAAACCTAAAAAAATCAATACAAAAAAGGCCAAGAATAACAATCTTGAAAAGTTTGACCAACTTATCAAAACAATAGAGGTTTCGGAACAAAACGAAATCAAACCCCAAATGCATACTGCCACAGCAGTCATGAAAGAAAGTTGTGCAGATTGTCATAATGCAGAAAAGAAAAAAGGTGAATTCGATCTAGCTGATTTAGGAGAGGTCGTAACTAAAGAAAATGTAAACCTCTGGCATGATGCGATGGAACAGGTGGAGACTGAAGAAATGCCTCCTAAAGAACAGCTCTCAGATAAAAATAGAAACAAGCTTACAAATTGGTTTAAAGCCAAGATTGATAATTATCTGAATAAGACTGTTGCCAAAGTTGTCCCTGAAGCTAGAAGATTAACTCTTAAAGAATATGCCAATAGTGTCAGAGACTTACTAGAAATATCAAACCTAGGAACAAAATCACCTTTAAATGAAATTACTGAGGATGCTTATAATCACGGTTTCAATACTATAAGTAAAGATTTGATCATGAGTTCATTTCACCTAAATGCTTATATAAACACTGCTCGAAATGTTCTAAATGGAGTTATTCTCAATGAACAGAAGCCTGTATCCAAAACACACCTTTTAAAGTCTCAAGACCTATTCGTCGATGACCGTCGCAAACTCTCAATCCAAACAAACCTTAAAAAATATATTCGAATACTAAGTGCGGAACAGCTGGTCAGCTTCAAAAGCTTTACAGAGTTTAAACATACAGGCTACTATAGAATTACGATTAATGCTGCTGGAATGGACAGAGAGTACCCTTATAGAGAAGAAGACATAGGTGTTCATAAGTGTGACCCTATTACGCTTGGGGTACAACTAGGTTCTCTAGAAGTAAAGAAAGATTTACCTGATAATAAGCCTCAACCCCTAGTCATAGAAGAATGGGTAACAAAAGGGTCTACTTTTGGACTAACCTATGTGACAGATGGCCTACGTATGAGTGGCAACGGTAACTTTAAATTTAACAGTTCATTACAAAGTAAATATAATAAGAAAAAATACGAAAAAGCTAAAGAACGAACCTTTGCTGACTGGCAAGGTCCAAGAATTCGAGTTCATGACGTAAAGATTGAAGGTCCATTTTATAAAAGTTGGCCTCCAGAAAGAGAACATAAACTAATCGGTCAAAATCCTAGATCGACCAATATACCGAAAATACTATCAAACTTTGCCGTAAAAGCATACCGCCGATCATTAAAGCCTAATGAGCTTAACGACATAAGTAACTACTCGAGATCTCTAGTAAGTTCAATCGGTGTGAAAGAAGCCATAAAAGAAGGTTTTGTAGCCATCATATCTTCTGCATCATTCCTCTATATCAATCAAAGTGAAAACTTAACGAACTATGACCTAGCTTCAAAAATGAGCTATACACTTTGGTCCACTAAGCCAGATAAAGAGTTACTCAACTTAGCAAATAGCAATTCTCTTCAAAATGGTAAAGTTCTTACAAAACAAATAAAGCGGATGATTGCTTCAAGCAAAAATAACAACTTTGTCGAAAACTTTGCCAATGCTTGGTTTGAACTGAACATACTTGGTTTTATGCCTCCAGAGCCAACGCAGTACTTTTACTGGAACCGCAAATCTTTAGTGCATGATATGAAGGGAGAAGTTCTTACTTTCCTCAAAGAAGGTCTAAAAAATAATATTCCAATCACCGAGTTTGTTTCTGCCGACTACTCCTACATAAACCAAGATCTGTCAGTCATCTACGGTATTGATGGTATCGAAGGTGAAAAAATGCGCAAATATACCTATAAAGATGGACGCCGTGGTGGACTTCTAGGTATGGGAGCCTTCCTCGTCTCAACTGCCGATGGTGTTTCAACAAATCCCATACACCGTGGAGTATGGGTCAAAAGAAATATTTTAGGTAGTGAACCTGCGCCTCCACCTGCAGATGTAAAAATTGAAGAACCGGATGTACGCAAAGCTAAGACTATCCGTGAAGTACTCGCCCTCCACAATACAAATGCCAACTGTAGAAGTTGTCATGCAAAAATCGACCCTTGGGGCTGGGCTTTTGAAAACTTCGATCCTGCAGGTCAATGGCGAGATGGCTATATGGAGTACCAAAGAGATAAATCTGGCAAAGCCAATAGAAAGCAAAAAGTAGTAAAGGTTGCCGATATCGATGCGTCCTCTGAGATGAATAATGGACTAAAATATAACGACATCGTTTCATTTAGAGATGTAATTCACCAAAAAGAAGAAGAGATAGTCCGTTGTTTTATTGAGAAATTCATAACTTATATGAATGGAGCTAAGCCTGACTTACATATGACACCTGAATTAGACAAGCTCGTGAAAAAATCTAGAGCTAGCAGCTACAGAATAGTCGATACTATCATTCATATTTTCCAAAGTCCCGTAACCTATCAAAACCGACAGGTTGTCGCAAAATAGCTTAAACTTTATTAACAAAATCTCCATCCTTCCAAACTATTAACCTAAATCTGTTCTGAAGTGTTTTATAAAGAAGTCTTAGATGACTCCACACTTCAGAAGCTTAACTCATTAACCCTAGGTATTATTAGAATTAAATAACAAATACCTTACAAGTGGACAAATTATGCTTAAATCAATACTTATCTTAGTCACAATCAGTACAGCCTTTACAGGCTGCTCTAGTAACAATCCTTCTCTCAATGCTAGCTTCCAAAAAGCCGACTTAGACAGCAGTGGATATTTATCTTTAAATGAATACCAAAAAATGATCAGAAAGAACACTATTCGCCATATGGCACATAGTAAATTAAAAGGAGCTGCTCTTAGTAAGAAAATGATTGAGGTGGAAAGTAATAAATTCAATAAAACGGATACTAACAATGACAATAAAGTGACCTTTAAAGAACACCATGCAGTTCGTCTCGCTGCAGCAAAAAGAAAAGAAGAAAAGAGAAAGGCAGCCCAAAATAACTAGCCTTTATGATTCTTTACTATACTTGCAAAGTTAGTAGTAACTTTGTTATCTTAAGGGTAACCAATTCTTAGTAATGAGCTCCAAAATGAACCTTACAACTAAAATAGATGATATGGATTCTGGTCAGAAGAACTTCCTTAGCAACATCTATGATGAGTCTCTAAGTGGTGGCACCTACTCTTTATGTGAAGAACTCGACCTTATCACCGAAAGGTATATAACTCTTGAGAAGTTAGCTACTGGTGGCATGAAAGAGATTTATATCTGTGAAGATAAATCCACTGGACGCTCAGTAGCAAAAGCTCTCCTTAAAGATAAAGCTAAAGAATCGGCTATAGAAGACTTCTTACGAGAAGCACGAGTCACTGCAAGCCTTCAACATCCAAATATCATACCTATTCATGACATTGGTAAAGATGAACTAGGACAGCCATTTTTTACCATGAAACTTATCGAAGGTCAAAATCTTGCAGAATTCATTGAAGAACAAGGTTCTGCAAGAAACCTAAATGAGTGTTTAGATATTCTCATAAAAATTTGTGACGCCGTAGCCTTTGCTCATTCAAATGGAGTCCTACACTTAGATTTAAAGCCCGAGAATATTCAGGTAAGTCACTATGGAGAAGTTCTTCTTTGTGATTGGGGTCTTGCAAGAATAGTTGGAGCCAAGATTAAAGAGCAAAGGTTTGAGTCATACATGTTAAATGAGGACCTTGGAGAAAATCTTACTATTGATGGTTTTATAAAAGGCTCGCCGGGTTATATGGCTCCTGAACAAATAAACACTAAACTTGATAAAAAAGACGAACGCACAGACATATATGCCCTTGGTGCTCTACTCTACTATCTTATAACTGGACAAGCTACTGTATCGCATAAAGATCCAGACTTCCTTAAAAAAACTCTACAAGGCGACATCCCTCTTCCTTCTGAACTGTGCAATGTTCCAGAAAGTCTAGAAACTATTTGCCTGAAGGCAATCGAACCTAAAAAAGAAAACCGTTACCAAACTGCCAATTGTTTAATAGTCGACCTTCGCGCATACCTAAATGGCTTTTCTCCTACTTCCGAAAAAGCTAGTTTTCTCAAGCAATTTAAACTTTTCTATAAGAGGAATAACAGAGCCTGTATAACAGCCCTTCTTTTTCTCTTAGTCTTAGCGACTTCCGGTGTCTTCTACACACTAGAAATAAAAGCTAGCCAACAAAAAGCAGAAAGTGCTCTTAGTTCTTTGCAGCAGGCAAATATCGAAAAGTCTAAACTTTATGATGAACTTCAACAAAAAATCATAAATTCGGCTCATAACGCTTATCAAAACTCAGCTTTCACTCAAGCTGAAAACATGCTCGCGCAAATAGATACTCCAGAGGTCGTAGATTTAAAAATCAAACTTAACTTTATTTTTCAAAGGTTTGACATAGTTCAGGATCTTTTAGGCGATGACAAAGAAAGTAATATTGCAAAAGCGACTCAGATGTTTAGGGCCTCTGTTAAAAATGGTAAGCTCTCAACAAAAGCTCTCCTAAAGTTTAATAGTGAATATAATTTAGATCGTATACTAAAAGTAAACTTCTTAACCTACCATCTAAGAAACTACAGTCATCAAGAAGAAAAATTAATACTCGTCCCTGCCCTTATAAAAACC
The DNA here is from genome assembly GCA_021232515.1 of Lentisphaeraceae bacterium. GTDB lineage: Bacteria > Verrucomicrobiota > Lentisphaeria > Lentisphaerales > Lentisphaeraceae > JAKVBD01. The sequence continues at coordinate 2,250 of JAJPOQ010000030.1, read as the reverse complement.
GATAATAATATAAAAGATTTAAACTACAAATACAAAATCCTCGATGATGGTATATCAGTTGACATCAGTAACAATCTAAGATTAAGAAAGTATCAATGGATACGTTTCTTTGGGAATGTAACAGAGATAAACATTTCAAATACAAGTCTCCAGGTTATTAAAGCTTTAAACTCGCTTCCCTTAAAAAAGGTCAATGCTGCAAATACTCCTATAAATAGTATAAACTGGCTCTCCAGCCTAAAACTAGAAGAGCTCGATATACGAGGTACTTTGGTGGAAAGTTTATTTGGTCTAAAGAGCATGAACTCTCTTAAACTACTTATACTTCCAAGCAATTTTCCTAAAGAGAATTTATTAGACTATTCTCCTCCAAATGCCAAAATCCTTTTTTTGGATTAGAATACTTCAGATGACTTCTTAATTTTGTACATCCCCCTTCAGCTTATTATTCCCAAAAAAACATCAAACAAAATCTATTAATTGTCAGAATGAATATTCTTTGGAGGTTTTTTATCATACAAATCTTCAAGGATACATTATGAACCCTAAAAAATTTACACTAATAGAAGTGCTAGTAATTATCGCGATTATCGGAATTTTGATGACGCTCCTACTGCCCAGCTTAACTCAAGCCCGGTTAAAAGCTCAACAGGCTGTATGCTTAAGCAATCAACATCAAATAGGAGTTGCTAGCATAACTTATATTATTGAAAACAATCATTATGCTCCACATAACACGTCTGACTCCGACGGTTGGATCAATAAAATTAATGGCAAGTATGTTTCGGTAATAAGCAATAGAGATACCAATACAATTTTCAAATGCCCAAGTGGAGCAGATAAAAGTTCAACAGTGGCCATGAACTCTCTGCTAACTAGTGGGAACTATGGCAATCAACAAACACCTAAACTCATGGCTGCCACCGGCAGTGAAACTGTTATGCTCATTGACTCATTTAAATGGTGGAGTCAAACTGAGTATGATCAAATGGTTGATTCTAAAGTTCTAAATAGCTCTAAAGAATGGAGGATTGCTAGGCACATACTTAGGGTAAACCTAACTTACCTCGACGGGCATTCAACAAGTAAATCCGCCTCATTCTTACTATCTAAAAATGATCAGAGTGACACTTTCTGGAATCCTCTTCTCTAAAAAATTGCTTTCAATATTGCCGTCTAGTAAATTATTAACATTCAAGTTTTGAGGGGAGAAATGAAAAGGTTCACATTAATAGAATTACTAGTAGTTGTGGCAATAATCGGGATACTCGCAAGTATGCTCTTGCCTAGCATCAGTAGTGCAAGACTTAAGACGATTCAAGCTTATTGCCTAAACGGGCAGAAACAAGTTGCCTTAGCCTCTGTAAGTTATGCAACTGACTTCAATGAATATATGCCAAATTACACAGGTACTGGAGACCACTGGACTCAAAAGCTTATGGCTGGAAATTACTTGGATTCACCCAGCGATGGTTCTGTTTCTCAAGCCTTAAAGTGCCCTATTGGTGCAGAGCCTTCATCCGTATCCAAGACGAATATTGCGATGAATAAGTACTTAACCGGTAGTGAGTTTGGTGCCGATGCAGTCTCAATTGTGAGAGCAACAGAAACTCAAACCTTAATGCTTATAGATGCATATAAGTGGTGGAAGCAAGCTGACGGATCACAAATGGAAGCAGGTAAACTTTTCGAAGATACTGACTCGACATACAACATCGCTCGTCATCAACTTAAGGCAAATATAATCTACCTCGATGGCCATGGTCTCGCAAAAACTCTTTCTTTCCTCTTATCTAAAAATGATGAAACTACAACCTTTTGGGATCCAGAGTTATAGTGTCATTTATTCAGAAAAGCATCGTTTATTCAAGAGAATAAAACTCTGGATTATTAACATCTGCTCTCGCTCTGGCGTGTCCATCTAGGAAAAGTGTGTTTGCTGTTCCCAAGTGTCTTTTATCAAAAGACGGGTGATTAGCTCCACTCGTTATTTCGTCCCAAGAACTAGCTTGTGGATCTTTCTCAGAGTTCATAAGAAACTTTGATGGGTTTTGAACTGCTTCGGGACGAACAGACTTAGCTCTCAGCAATTCATTTGCCGCATAAAAATAAGGTTCTTCACGTTTTTCCGGGGAACGCATCTTTAATCTTCAGAAAGAAATAGAATGTGTCTCTGTATCCATAAGCCATTCTCTTAATAACTTTGATTTTATTATTCATGCCTTCCAGTACACTGGTATTAAGTGGATA
>JAJPOQ010000017.1 GCA_021232515.1 Lentisphaeraceae bacterium | reverse complement strand
ATAGACTACAAGCAAGCCGATTTTTTTGTTGGAACTGGTAGTGGAACAGCACCAAACATTGTTTTTTCAGTTGACTATACTAATGTAGACAAGCAAAGTGCACCAACAGGGCATATCTATGCAATAGATCCTTATGAGAATGCTTATTACTATCGAGTAAATATAACAACAAACTCATTCATAGTATATTCAGCAGGACTTGATGGAAATAACGACTCATTAACATCTGGCACGGGTACAATTGCCGACCCATTTAGAACAGGTGGTGACGATGTCGGTTCCGACGACCTCTAAGACATTACAGTGAAAACATCTTCGGCCCGTCTACAAAAGTATGACTTTTGTGAACGGGCCTTTTTTTTCAAGTATCAGCTTTCTGAAATGGATGTAGATGAAGATATTTTTGAACAAATTCAATTCATCAATTCCAATACTCCCGTCAACTTAGCAAAGTTTCAGCTAAAGCGAGAACTCGTTCGCTATATATTTTATCATAGAGAATTAAAAACTCATGCAAGAAAAAGAGAACTAGCTGAACGAGGATTATTTAGAAGCCTAGACCTTAAAACTGTTGAAACTTTATTTAATGATACTGAACTCTTCAAGAAAAGCGAAATCTACCAAACTACAGAACCATGTTTTGTTAAACATGTTCTTACTGAAGAAGTTGAAATATTCTCACTTGAAAACTACAAAGTTCTTGGAAATATCGATTTAGCTTGGTATGATCGATCCGGAGTAAATCTGATCTGTTTGAATTCAAAACAGAGCCAAGAAGACAAATTAAGTTTTATGCTTTGTTTTGCTCTTCGAGAATTAAAGGCCACACCAGATAAAATTAATGTTGGACTTCTTAACTTCAGTAACAACGAATGGTTCACTTCTTGGCAATCCATCAATTGGGATAGCTACCAAACCTATCTCGATAGAATTTTAGACTTTACACCAAAAAAAGAGCTTCACCTTTGCAACTCTTCCAATGATTCTATTAAGTGTAACTCCTGTGAATACATAAGTATTTGCGAACGCTTTAGTGATAGACTCGACAGATAAACAGATCCTTGTCTTTACAGACTCCATTCTTCATCTATATATATTCGTCACGATTCATACATGGACTATTTATTGATGCTTGAAACTCTTGAAAAGAAAATCGCCTCAGCAGAACGTATCAGTTCTGAAGAAGCTATATGGTTATACGAAAATGCTCCTACAGCTTGGCTAAAAACCCAAGCCAACTCTATCCGCAAAAAGCTTCATGGAGAAAAAGCATTCTATAACAAAAATATCCATTTTGAGCCCACCAACAAGTGTATATACTCTTGTAAATTTTGCAGTTTTTATAGAAAGCCAAATGCAACTGAAACTGATGGTGCATGGGATTACTCCCTCAAAGATCTAGACGAAAAGCTTTCAAAATATGCCGTCGACGATCTTACCGAAATTCATATAACTGGAGGAGTCCACCCTGACCGAGGTATCGATTGGGCGGTTGAACTTTTATCCCATATCAAATCAGTAAGACCAAATATTCACATCAAAGCTTTTACTGCGGTTGAGGTTACTTGGATGTGTAAAGTCTCTAAAGTTGAACTGACTGAAGGATTAAAAGCCTTGAAAGAAGCTGGACTTGACTCACTACCTGGTGGTGGAGCTGAAATCTTCAATCCTGAAATTCGACGAAAAATTGCCGGCGGTAAAGCTCCTGCTGACAGATGGCTTGAAGTTCACGGCGCGGCACATAACATCGGCATAGAATCAAACGCAACTATGCTTTACGGTCATATAGAAGAGTTTACTCATAGAGTTGATCATATGAAGCAGCTAAGAGACTTACAGGATAAGACACAAGGCTTCAATGCTTTTATCCCTTTAAGATATAGAAATGAAAATAATAAGATGAGTGATAGAAACGAAGTCAATCAAGAAGAAGACTTCAGGAACTTCGCCATTGCTAGGATTTTCTTAGATAACATAAAACACCTAAAAGCTTATTGGGTTATGCTCGGCGTTGAAAATGCTTTTGCTAGTTTAGACTACGGTGTAGATGACTTAGATGGTACTGTAGATGATTCAACGAAGATCTACTCTATGGCAGGCTCTATTGAGAATCCGACACTGACTTCTAAGTTTCTAATTGATGAAATAACAAAACTGGGTAGAACGCCAGTGGAAAGAGACTCTCTCTACCAAGAACTAGTTAGGTAGAACTTCTGCTTCGATAGCTTTATCTTCTAGCTTAGTAGAATCTTTCATCGCCAACTTATGACGTTTATTGATCTGACTTTCTTTGGCTGAAAAATTCTTTAGAAGGATATTTACTTCGGAGATAGAGTCAATACCGATCTTACTCTCAGCCATTTGAATGATGCGCTGTTCTATAATCGGACGTAGCTCACTTACGTTACTTTCTGCAGAAACTCTAAGCGTTATAACAACACCGTAACGAGAACCACGTTTCTGTAAGCGCACTTTATCGATGAGCATATCATCAACATCTGCAAGTATTCGTATAATGAAATCTTCAACTGCTGCAGTTGTGACAAACAAGTTCCCTTGTTCTCCGGGAATTGAAATACCCGGACATTTCTTTGATCGAATCATCCAACCAAGCAAACGTGCAAGGATAAGCACAACAAGAGCTGCGCCAAGGCCATAAAAGAAATCTAACTCTGAATCATAGAACTCAAATCTTTCAAAAAATTCTCTCATGACCTTTCTCCCTTAAGGAATTAATCCTCGTCTTCTTCTATCTCTTCTTCTTCGTTGACTAGATCGACGACATTTACATTAACAAATGTAACTTCTTTGCCTGTTATCTCTTCAACTCTAGAAGCGACGACTTCTTGAATTTTTGCTGCAACTGTAGGGATATGAGCGCCGAATTTAAGGATCACGTTAACAGTAACGTTAACAAGGTCACTCTCATCGATGTCTACTATAACTGAGCGACTAGACGACTTCTTACCAATCATGCCCGCTAAGCTTCCTACTAGTGAATCTGAAGCAAACTTAACAACTTCAGGAATTTCTAAAGTGTAATTTTTGATAACTGATGAAAAAACATTCTCAGCAATCTTGATTGAACCTTCTTCGTTAGAGCTTTCATAAACGCCCTCAACTGCAGGTATATCATCTCTTAAGTTCTCAGCCATAGTTATATCTCCTGACTTAAATTATTTGACTTTGATTTTAAATAATGGCTGGCCATACTCAACAGGCTCAGCGTCTTTAACTAAAATCTCAGTAATTGTGCCATTTAGACCAGCTGTTATCTCATTCATAACTTTCATCGCTTCAACAATGCAAATAACTGTGTCTTCTTTCACTTCATCACCAACACTTACAAACTCAGGTGCTTCTGGTGAAGGCTTAGCGTAGAAAGTTCCCACTAGAGGAGACTCAACGATCTTTTCATCGCTAGCTACAGCAGGTGCTGCACCTGCTGAAGCCGCTGGTGCTGCGCCCAATGCCGGTGCTGCAATCATCGTTGGCACCTCTCCACCTTTTTTAAGGCAGATTTTATACTTATTATGCTCTTCATATGAAAATTCTGAAAGATCATTTTCATTAATTAAGTCTATGACTTTCTTGATTTTATCAAGATCCATTTATTTCTCCGGAAATCACTTATTGAATAGTCACTAACATTCTCAAACTGAGAACATCCTAAAATTGTTTGAAGCAAATTAGCATGCCACTGAGTCAATTCAATTTAAAAGAATTCTCAATTACAAATTTATACATAAGGCATTCGTTCTGGCAAGATTGAAATTAAGCAAAGCAAGAATTGCGCTTTATAATTATGAACAGGGAAAGACTCTTCTGAAATACTGTAATCTTTATGACATATTGAATGTAAGTCTTGGAACGTGGCGGGTTTCATAACCACCACTTAAACAGCTGGAAATTTAAAATATGGTAATCAAATGATAATATTTACAGAGTTACCCTTAGTCAAGGATGGATCTTGCTTCGCAGAATCACTTTGAGAACGATTAACGCTTTCATCTTCTGATATGAGTTCCTGCTTGTTTATTGCTTGTGATGCCGAACGGCTTAAGCTTTTAGTACCACCAGTTGTCTTAGACTTTTTCACATTGATTTTGATAGGACCAACTTCAACATTATACTCAGACGTGAGCACTTCATAAGTATCTTCTGACGTCTCGTCTAGAGAATTCTTACGTACATCCAAGCCATCTTTCTTTTGCTGACTTTTTTGTAGATCTTCTAAATACTTTCTGGTTATATCGCCTAACATCTTCTACCTATCTTCAACTTGGCTAACAAGTGCAGTCATTTCAGTTGATTGTCAATATTTTACAACTCTTTTATTACACTAATTTCATTTATAAAACAAACGCACAAAAAAGCCGCTTTGCACAAAACAAAGCGGCTTAAAGTTTTTAAGCGAAAAGCTTAGCCAAGATAAGCAGAAACTTTAGATGCTACATTTTCAGCCGTGAAACCGAAATGCTCTGCAACTTGTCCACCAGGGCCACTTTCACCGAAACGGTCTAGGCAGATGTAGTCGCCATCGATACCTAGGTAACGCTGCCAACTTAGGCTGCTACCGTAATCAACTGCGAAACGCTTTCTAACACTGTTAGGAAGAACACTTTCTTTATATTCAGCTGATTGCTCGTTAAAGATTTTTGTAGAAGGAATAGAAACAACGCGAACGCTCTTACCATTCCCTTCAAGTATCTCAGCTGCATCAAGACAATGCTTAACTTCTGAACCAGATGCCATAAGAATAACGTCAGCTTCTGAACCAGACTCTTGCTTGATGACGTATCCACCTTTATCAACAGATGCAGGACCTTCAAGAGTCGTCAAACCTTGACGACTTAAAAGTAGAGCCGTTGGACCTTCTGTATTTTCAAGAGCAGTCTTCCAAGCAGCATTTACTTCGTTAGCATCAGCTGGACGAAGAACTGTTAGACCTGGGATACACTCTAGAGCTACTTTGTGCTCGATAGGCTGGTGAGTAGGACCGTCTTCACCGACGAAGATTGAATCGTGAGTAAAGATGTAAAGAGTAGGAAGCTTCATAAGAGCTGCAAGGCGGATAGCATGTCTCATGTAGTCAGAGAATACTAGGAAAGTTGAACAGTAAACTCTAAGACCACCGTAAAGTGACATACCGTTAACTACAGCACCCATTGCGTGCTCACGAACACCAAAGTGAAGGTTACGACCAGCAAACTCGCCAGTGTTTATGTCGCCTTCTTCGTGCATTCTACTAAGGTTAGAACAATCTAGGTCAGCAGAACCACCAACTAGGTAGCTGATTTGTGAAGAAACTGTATTTAAAACAGTCTCAGAAGATTTTCTAGAAGCTACACCAGAACCAGTTTCAAACTTTGGAAGCTCTAGGTTTTCAGGAAGTTCAAGAGCAAAACACTTGTCCCACTCAGCTTTAAGTTCAGGGTTAGCTGCTGCCCAAGCGTCATAAGTTGCTTGCCATTCAGCTTGTGCCGCTGCACCATTGTCTGCTACAGACTTAGTGAAAGCGTAAACATCATCTGCAACTGTGAAAGCACCAGAACCAAGACCAAGAGCTTCACGTGTCGCAGCAGTTTCTTCTGGACCAAGTGGAGCGCCATGTACTTTATGAGTACCAGACTTGTTTGGTGAACCTTTACCGATAGTAGTAGTACAGATAACTAGAGCAGGCTTATCACTTGCTTTTGCAGATGCTAGAGCTTTAGAGATCTCATCGTTATTGTGACCATCAGCTTCAAATACATCGAAACCATATGCGTCGTAACGCTTAGCAACATCTTCTGTAAAAGCTATGTCAGTAGAACCTTCGATAGTGATCATGTTTGAATCGTAAATCACAACAAGGTTATCAAGTTTAAGGTGACCAGCCATAGAAGAAGCTTCAGAGGCAACACCTTCCATCATACAACCATCACCACAAAGAGTGTAGATCGTGTTGTCGACAACAGTGTGGTCAGCAGTATTGAACTTCTCACCCTGCATTTTTGCAGCTAAAGCCATACCAACAGCATTACCAATACCTTGTCCTAGTGGACCAGTAGTAGTTTCAACGCCGTCTGTGTAACCATACTCTGGGTGACCAGGAGTTTTACTACCAAGTTGACGGAAGTTTTTAAGATCTTCTAAAGATACATCATAACCATAAAGGTGAAGTAGAGAGTAGATCAACATTGAGCCGTGACCTGCAGAAAGGATAAAACGGTCGCGGTTTGCCCAAGCACTATCAGTCGGATTGTGTTTTATAAAGTCAGACCAAAGAACAGATGCGATGTCAGCACAGCCCATTGGAAGGCCAGGGTGACCTGAGTTAGCAGCCTGAACACCTTCAGCACTTAGAACACGTATCGTGTTAGCTAATTTTGTTTTCATAATATAAGTTTCTCGTGTTGTGGTTAACTATTTAACATAAATTATAACAGGGAATAATATCGTCAATAATTCGCTTTTTCAAGTCCCCATAAAGGCTCTTATAATGAAACAAATGATTAAAAATGCAAGTCGACATCATTTCCTGTGACACCCTTCGTTCATATGCCTGAAAGCCTACAATTTATACAATGACTTTAACAACACCCATTATTGATTCTTCACTCCGGCTTGATTTTTAAAACTGTTTGTCTATTTTACACGGCTCAAACTTATGCATGGATTGGATCAACCAGTCTATAATTACAGGAAAAGGAAAGTCTATAATGACTACTGAAGAAAAAAATGCGATCATGAAAGAGTTCGCACAGAAAGAAGGCGACGTCGGTTCACCTCAGGTTCAAATCGCAGTTCTTACTGCTAAGATCAAAGAGCTAACAAGCCACATGAAGGAACATCCTTCTGACTACTCTTCTAGAAGAGGTCTTCTAACTATGGTTACACGTCGTAAGTCACTTCTTAAGTACGTGAACAGCAAAAATCATTCAGCGTATGTTGAACTAGTTAAAAAACTAGGTCTAAAACGTTAATCAGTTTTTTAGCCTGAAGCTTTCTGAGCTTCAGGCTTTTTTTATATAAAAATGGAGCCGAACTTCAGAGGTAGAACTGTTGAGTCTCTTCTAAATGATTGCACCAAGCAATTTTTCAGAAGAGGTTCAAAAAACCTTCTGAAGCAGCCGGCAAAAACAAAAATGCTTATCTAAAGGATATTTAATATGAGCATTGGTAGTGTAACTATCGACATGGGCCAGGGACTCCCAATTACCATCGAAACTGGTAAAATAGCCCTATTAGCTGGCGGTTCTGTAACTGTCACACAAGGCGACTCTGTCGTTCTTTGTACTGCTTGTTCTGGTGGCGTTCGTCCAGGAATGGACTTCTTCCCACTACAAGTTTCTTACCGTGAAAAGTATACTGCTACAGGTCGTTTCCCTGGTGGTTACCTTAAGCGTGAAGGTCGTCCTACTGAGCACGAAGTTCTAACTTCTAGAATGACTGACCGTCCAATTCGTCCTTTATTCCCTAAAGGTTTCTACAACGAAGTTCAAGTTCAGTGTCTTGTTCTAAGTGCAGACAGCGTTCACCAAACTGACGTTCTTGCAATGCTTGGTTCATCTGCAGCTCTTGCTCTTTCTGACCTACCTTTCGCTGGACCTCTAGGTTCACTAAGAGTTGGTAAAATCGACGGTGAGTTCGTAGCTAACCCAACTTTCGAACAGATGGAAAATAGTTCACTAGAACTTATCTACTCTGGTCTTGCTGACAAGATGATCATGATCGAAGGTGATTCTGATGAACTAAACGAAGACGAATTCCACGAAGCTCTAGTTTTTGCTAACGAAAAAGTTAAACTTCAGTTAGACGCTATCTCTGGTTTCATCTCAGAATTTGCTAAGCCAAAGAAAGAGTATGAAGTTTCAGTTGTTGCTGAAGACGCTCTAGAAGCTGTTAAAGCTGCTGTTGATCAAGAAAAACTTGACGCTGCATGTCTTGTAAATGACAGATCTGAGCGCGGTGCTGCTCTTGACGCTGTATATGAAGAAGCTCGTACAAAAATCGAAGGTTTTGATGAAGAACGTGAAGCTGACCTTAAAGCTGCTTTCGGTAAAGTTAACAGCGGTAACATCCGTCGTCTTATCCTTGAAGAAGGTAAGCGTTCAGACGGTCGTGGTGCTGAAGACCTAAGACCAATTAGCTGTGAAACAAGCGTACTTCCTGTTGTTCACGGTTCATCACTTTTCGCTCGTGGCGAAACTCAAGGCGTAGTTATCGTTGCACTTGGTAGTGCTGACGGAGCTCAGTCTCAAGATACAATGATCGGTGAAAAGAAGAAAAAATTCTACCTTCACTACAACTTCCCTAACTACTCAGTTGGTGAGTGTGGTCGTATCATGGGACCAGGTAACCGCGAAATCGGTCATGGTAACCTTGCTGAAAGATCTGTTGCTAAAATGATGCCAGATGAATGTGCTTACTCAGTGCGTGTTTCTTCGGAAATCATGGGTTCAAACGGTTCAACTTCTATGGCTTCTATCTGTGGTGCTTCAATGGCACTTATGGATGCAGGTATCAAACTTAAGAAACAAGTTGCTGGTATCTCTTGCGGTCTAGTTACTGGTCCAGATAAGTACGTTATGCTTACGGACATCTTAGGTTCTGAAGATCACTACGGTGACATGGACTTTAAGATCGCTGGTACTCGCGACGGTATTACTGGTTTCCAGTTGGACCTTAAGATCGACGGTATCACTATGGATCAAGCTAAGGAAGCAATTGCTAACCTTAAAGCTTCAAGAATGAAGATTCTTGATATCATGGATGCTGCAATTTCATCTCCAAGAGAAGAAGTTAACCCTAACGCTCCAAGAATGCACGTTGTACAAATCAATCCTGAAAAGATTGGTGCTGTTATCGGTACTGGTGGTAAAGTAATCAAAGGCATAGTTGAAGAAACTGGTGCTAAGATTGATATCGAAGACGACGGTAAAGTCACTATCTTCGCTAACAACGCTGAGAGCCTAAATGCTGCTCTAGGTCACGTTGAGAACCTAACAAATGAAGTTGAAGTTGGCAAAATCTACCAAGGTTTGGTAAATGGCGTTAAAGACTTCGGCGCATTCGTTGAGATCTTCAGCCAAAGTGGTCTACTTCACATTTCTGAAATGGCAGACTATCGTGTCGACAAAGTTGAAGACATTTGTAACGTTGGCGAAAAAGTTACTGTTAAGGTTATCGACATCGATGATCGTGGCCGTATCCGCCTAAGTCGCAAAGCTGCTTTAGAAGAAATGGAAGATTAAAAAAATTCCATCAGTTCGATCTTGCATGATCGAACTGATGCGTTATACTATCGATCCATTTTCGGTAAGATAGCAAAATCTTTTAAGTTTTAGAACAAACCAAACAAGGTTTATAGATATGAAATCAGAAATTCATCCAGAATATGCAGAGTCAACTGTCTCTTGTGCTTGTGGTGCTACCTGGGAGATGAAATCTACTAGGAAAGAAGCTAGAGTAGGTATCTGCTCAAAGTGTCACCCTTTCTACACTGGTACACAGAGAAATGCTGACCTCGAAGGTAGAATTGACGCCTTCAATAGACGTTACGCTAAAAAGTAGCAGTCTAACATTCAGTTTTAGAAATCCGCGAGTTTTTACTTGCGGATTTTTTTTATTTAAGGCACATTGAATTAACTTTTAACAGCTTATCCCAGGTAATTGATAAATGATAGACTTCTCAAGAAAAATGGCACAAGTCAAAGAACGTTTCAAGCAACTTGAAAACGAAATGGCTAACCCAAATATTTTTGATGATCGCAAGCGTTATGGTGAAGTTTCCAAAGAACACCAGCGTTTGACTCTTTTAATCAAATGCTATGACAAGCTCGAAAAAAGCCTTGAAGAAATAGAAGAAAATAAAGAACTTCTCCAAGCTGAAAGTGACCCTGAATTTTCCGAAGTCATCAGAGGTGACATAAAAAGTTTAGAAGAAGACATTCCTGCATTAGAGTCAGAATTAAAACTTCTCATAGTCCCTCCAGCTCCTGAAGACTCAAGAAACTCAATTATTGAGATACGACCAGCTGCCGGTGGCGATGAAGCCGCATTATTTGCTGATGAACTCCTTCGTATGTACGAAACATATGCTGGAAAGAAAGGCTGGAAAGTTGAAGTCATAGAACACAACCACAGTGACCTCGGCGGTCTTAAAAACGTTTCCTTCATGTTACGAGGAGATGACGTTTACCGTGAACTCAAGTATGAAAGTGGTGTACACCGCGTACAACGTGTCCCTGCAACAGAGTCACAAGGTCGCATACATACTTCAACTGTAACCGTCGCTGTACTCCCAGAAGCTGAAGAAGTCGACATCGACATCAACCCGGCCGACTTACGTGTTGACGTTTACCGCTCTAGTGGTGCTGGCGGTCAGTGTGTAAACACAACTGACTCCGCCGTACGTATAACTCACGTTCCTACTGGTATATTCTTTGCCTCTCAACAAGAAAGGTCTCAGCATAAGAATAAAGAAATAGCTATGAAACTCCTTCGTTCAAAAATGCTTGAAATCAAAATCCAAGAAGAACAGGATAAGATGGCAAGTGAGCGTAAAGGCCAAGTTGGTACTGGTGACCGTTCTGAAAAAATCAGAACTTACAACTATCCTCAAAATCGCGTAACAGATCACCGCTTTGGTATAACTCGCTATGACCTACCAGCTGTTATCGCTGGTGAAGTTGGTCCACTTCTTAATGAAATCATGACTATTAAAGCTGAAGCGAAACTCGCTGAAGAACTAGATAAATAACAAAATCTCTCAAACTCTAAGTGACCTCTTAGAGTTTTTTTGTGTCTACATCTATTGATAGATGACTCCATTATAAATATATTGATAGTATATGATAGCAAATGGAAAGAGACATGAAACTTTATAGTGAACAAAACCTCAGAGACTTAAACAGAGTCTACGCCCGCTTCCAAAACAACGCTAAAGGCTTCTTTAAAGAGAACCACTACTATATAACCTTGCTCATCATCGCAGCAGTAGTAGATGCAGCTAGCACTATTTACTTTATGCACATCATAGGTCCTGAAAAAGAAATACACCCTATGATTCGCTTTCTTGCTTTTGAATTCGGACCAACGATTGGGCCTATAGTTGGTAAACTCCTACAAATCTCCTTAGGTATGTTTGCGGTAATTTATCTTAAAAAATATGCCATTCACATCATAGTTATCACCGCCATCATGTACAGTTGGGCTGCAACTGCAAACTTCCTCGCCTTTATGTATTTCTAAATTACTTGACTTTTCACTCAATAAGATATAAGTTGCATTAAAAATACATGTTTAAAATATGAAAAAATTACTTACACTTTTACTTATATCTTTCACAGCCACGATTATGGCTGAAGAAGTTTCCAGTACTACCATTGCCAAAGGAAAGTGGCACTTTGAAAAGCGCTGCGCTTTTTGCCATGAACGTCAAGGTCAAGGTGGTGTCGGCCCCAACCTAACTGACGACTACTACATCTACGGATCAGATAAGAAAACAATTGATTATTTAGTGCGAAATGGCATCGCAGCAAAAGGTATGCCTGAGTGGCAAAAGCTACTCCCTAAAGATCAAGTCGATGCCATCATCGAGTACGTCTGGAGTATTCAAGGCAAAAACATCAAAGGCAAAGCTCCAGAGGGCGTTAAACTAGTTCGCAAAGAGAAGAAGTAGCTACTTATAGGTTATCGTAAGTACTTACAAAGCTCTTAAGCCTATCTGAGATATATGAGTATATCTCTCAGTTTTTTTGATAGACTGATGCCCCAGTAAAGTCTGAATCATCCTCAAGTAAATGAGTTGCAAAGTATGAATTCTAGAACACTTCGTCACTCCGGCTAATAGATAAGTCTTTTATTATTTGCAAAAGTTTGAGACAAGTCTCTCTTCGATTCAACGAAGATAAAAAAGAACGAGAGTAGCTTCCGTTATTTTTTAAAGTCAGTTCCTATAGTAGGAATCGTTTTCATTCGCAAGTCATAATTAACACATTCAAACTCATCAAACAGCAACTCTTTTTTGGGGCTAACTATTTTAAACTTTCCCTTAAAATAAACTTTCTGAATATCCTTATATGCAGCATCGCCCTGTTTCGCATATCTTCTTTTAAAAGCTGTGACTTTATTCTTCATAAACTCTACAAAACCTGAACTAACTGGGCCTATTCTAAAGTAGTGACCTTTAGATTTAAAAAAGACTACTCCAAGCTTTGAAGAAAATTTCATATCCTCAAGCTTACAAGAAAACAACACATACCTTTCCTGATACTTTTCGGAGTCCTTAATTAAATCCGCAAAAGTAAGCAATGTTACCTCCTTTGATGAACGCTGAACCTCTGGCGCTGGCACAACTGGAGCTGGTGGCAATACTTCGGCTTTAGGTAAATCAAAGTGATCATCAAGTGCTGTCTTGATTGTACCATCTTCATGTCTATCTATCTTAAATAAAGATATAGAGTTCTCAACTTTCTTAGATAAAAGCTTTTTTAAAGTTCCAATATACTGCTGGCCATGATGATACACATAGACATGCTCTTTAAAAACTGCAGTAACAATATAACCTCTATCTTTTTGCTCTAATATCATTGGATAGCCAGCGAGTAATAGCTTTGTCAAAATTTTGCTATTTTCAGTTTTAAGTGACTTCCGACGCTTCTCTTCACTTACCACAAGAAACATATTTTCAACTTCATCTAAATCTTCGCAATCAAGTAGATCTTGTTTATCGGCATAATTTAGATTCAAAAAGTTCCTCATCCATTCTTTAAAATCATTAGCTTCTGGGATTTCCTCAGGAAAGTCTTTATTTAAGGCTTACTGATTATTATATAAATATTTAATTAAAAGTTACTTATGATTATTTCGTGCTATATTAGGTGCAGCGAAAATTTCTAATAACCTTTAATAGCTTTGCATCTAATGTACAAAAAAAGTCTTTCATCTCAGCC
>JAJPOQ010000012.1 GCA_021232515.1 Lentisphaeraceae bacterium | reverse complement strand
CGTCCAACTTCGCCTATGGCCCCCTTAAAGAACTCGCCAAGCTAAATGCCAAGATTCAAAAGTCTCTCGCTGCTGCAGACCGCATCTTTGACTACCTCGACATGAAACATGAGATTGTCCAAAAACCGGATGCTATCGAGAAAAAAGAATTTGATTCGACCATTACTTTTGAAAATGTCAGCTTCTCATACGGAGATGTCAAAACACTTGAAAACATCAGCCTGAAAATCAACAAAGGTGACTTCGTCGCATTCGTCGGTGAAGCTGGCTCTGGCAAGTCCACATTGGTCAATATGGTCGCGCGATTCTACGACATCCAAAGTGGATCAATAAAAATCGATGGCGTCGATATAAAAGATATCCGTAAAAAAAGCATCCATGACCTTATTGGTTATGTCGACCAACGAACAATCCTTTTCAATTCTACCGTGCGCGACAACATTGCTTACGGTGTCGAAAACGCTACAGAAGAAGAAATACTCCAGGCAGCTACTAGAGCAGATGTCATGAGCTTCATTTCAGAAAAGGATGAAGGTCTCGACTTCCAAGTTGGAGCCAAAGGCGTCAAACTTTCTGGTGGCCAGTGTCAACGAGTTGCTATAGCTCGTGCGATGCTCAAGAACCCACCAATCATGATTCTAGATGAAGCCACCAGTGCCTTAGACAATGTTACCGAGCAAATCGTCCAAAAAGCTATTAATCAACTTATGGATGACCGAACTGTTCTCGCCATCGCTCACCGCTTGAGCACTGTAAAAGACGCCAACTGCATCTATGTTCTCGACAAAGGTAGCATCATCGAGTCAGGTACTCATGAAGAGCTACTCGCGAAAAATGGCCAATATGCTAAAATGTGGAATATCCAATTCAAAGACTAATTATGAAAAAACTAAGCTTCATACTTTTTTTAATTCCACTTTTCATCTTTGCGCAAAGCGACAATACTGCACTCAAAAGCCGCATCAAACTACAGATCGCTGAAGAGCGTATACGCCTCATCAAAAAAGATGGCGACCTAACCAACCTTCAGGACCGAATCCTTCGCGAATACAAAAAGCTAGATAACTTTTTAAAGAATCACAGCGAGATAAAAAAGAACTCAAAGCTAGCAAATAAAGAGCTCACGGCTCTAAAACTAAAGCTACTTGAAGAAGACGAAGACCTAAGAGTTTTGCGCATGCGAATTCTTAAACTTCACAGAAGCTTGGAAGATAAACTTCTCAAAAATAAAATTCTCAAAAGACTTTACTCACAACTCGAGACTCTCGAAAAAAAATAATCCATCTGTCAAATATTTTTTTACATTAACGTACTGGTTGTAAATAAACTGCGAGAAGTTGTGTGATTAAAATATTCTGTTCTATCTTTTTCCTACTTAGTTTTTCTGCTCTAGCTGAAAAACCAAATGTTATACTCATCATGATCGACGACATGGGCTACGAGTGCGTCGGCACCTATGGCGGCACTAGCTATAAAACACCTCAAATGGATAAACTGGCAGCTGAAGGCTTAAAGTTTAACTACGCTTACTCAACCCCCATCTGTACCACTTCACGTGTACAATTGATGACCGGTAAGTACAACTTCCGTAACTATCGCGAGTTTGGTTACTTAAAAAATGGCGAAACTACCTTTGGTCACCTCATGCAACAAGCTGGCTACAAAACTATGATCGCTGGCAAGTGGCAACTCAACGGTCACTACTCAAAAGAAGAACGCTGGCAAGACCCAAGTAAAGTTACAGAATTCGGTTTTGACGAACACTGCTTATGGCAAGTTACTCTCGACAAAAGAGTTGGTGGTGAACGCTTTTGGACGCCGACAATAGAACAAAATGGCAAAACCATAAAACACTCTGAAAAAGGCAAATATGGTCCTGACATATTTACCGACTATATCTGTAACTTCATGGAGAGAGAAAAAGAAAAACCTTTCTTTGTCTACTACCCTATGGTCCTCGTTCACGATCCATTTATATCCACTCCAGATTCCGATGATATGGCGATAAAAGGTCAAGCGGCTTTTGCAGACATGATGACCTACTGCGATAAGATGATTGGTAAGATCCGCGCTAAAACAGAAGCTCTTGGCATAGCAAAAAATACACTTATTCTGATCACAGGCGACAACGGCACTCACGTCTCCATCAACTCTATGATGAACGGCCGAAAAGTTAAAGGCGGTAAAGCCAAAACCACTGAAGCTGGTACACACGTTCCACTCATCGCTTATTGGCAAGGAGTCACTCCGATCGGCAAAGAGTTAGACGACCTCGTCGACTTTACAGATGTCTTACCTACTATTATCGAAGCAGGCAAAGGCTCTTTACCTAAAGACCAAAAATATGACGGTGTAAGCTTTCTCCCACAGCTCAAAGGACAAACAGGAAAGAAGCGTGATTGGATTTTCTGTCACTATCAACCACGTTGGGGAAGGTTTGATAAAGTATCAACACGCTGGACTCAAACTCAACGATACAAGCTTTACCAAGACGGCCGTTTCTATGACCTCAAAAATGACGTATTAGAACAATCTCCTATCAAAAATATAAATGCAGACCAGAAGATCGTCAAAGCTAAGCTTCAGGCTGCTCTAAATAAGTATGAGCAAGAATCTCCATACGACAAATCTCGCGATCCAAAACCGAAGAAAAAGAAATAGCCGAGCATTTTCGCAAATCACTACCCAAATGCGCATTGTCTTTATGTACGACTAGACAACTAGGCATAAATTCTAATTAAAAAATTAGCGGGTAGTGTATGCGGACAGTATTTTTCATTTTACTAAGTTTTTCTTTATCTCTTTGTGCCGAAAAGAAACCAAACATCATTTTCATCATGGCAGATGACTTGGGTTACACCGATCTTGGTTGTTACGGTCAAGATAAAATTCAAACACCAAACCTAGACCAGATGGCCCGAGAAGGCATGAAGTTCACTCAGGCCTATTCTGGTTCACCAGTTTGTGCTCCAGCAAGAAGCACACTCATGACTGGTCAACACACCGGAAGTACCACAGTTCGCAGCAATACAGGCAAAGGCGGCGTTGTTGGTTTAGGGGGAAGAGCTGGTCGCATACCACTAGAAGCTGAAGACATCACTATCGCTCAAGTTCTTAAAGACGCCGGGTATGTCACCGGCATGATGGGTAAATGGGGACTCGGAGAGCCTAACACTAGTGGGGTACCAAACAAGAAAGGTTTCGATGAATTTGTCGGCTTCCTAAATCAAAAAAGAGCTCACACTTACTACCCAGACTACATGTGGAGAAATGAACAAAAGTGGATTCTTGAAGTAAATAAAGAAGAGCCTAAAACGGATTACACTCATGACATATTCACCAATGAGTCTCTAAACTTCATCAAACGACATAAAGAAAAACCTTTCTTTCTTTATATTCCTTACTGTGTTCCTCATGACGACTACGAAGTTCCAAGTCTTGGCGAGTATAAAAATAAACCTTGGTCGCAAAATGAAAAAGCTTATGCTGCTATGGTCAGTCGCATGGACACCAACATTGGCAAGATTTTAGATCTCCTTAAAGAACTCAAAATCGACGACAACACCTATGTCTTTTTCACCTCGGACAATGGCGCTGCTAAAAGATGGGAAAACATCGATAGCTGTGGCCCACTTAAAGGCAAAAAACGAGATGTCTATGAAGGCGGCATTCGCGTTCCTATGATTGTCAGAGCTCCAGGAAAAATACCGGAAAATGTCGTCAGCGACACAGCTTGGTATTTCCCAGATGTACTACCAACTCTGACAGATATATCATCTGCAAAAGCTCCTGAAAACATCGACGGTGTAAGTATCCTTCCGACTTTGAAAGGTCAAACTCAAGATCTAACTAAAAGAATTATGTATTGGGAGTTCTACGAAAAAGCAGGTTCACGAGCGATTCGACTCGGAGACTGGAAAGCTGTTCAATATGGTCTGAACGGAAAAGCAAAATCTATCGAACTTTATAACTTAAAAAACGACATCGGCGAAACAAACAATTTAGCAAAAAGTTACCCTGAAAAAGTAGCCTTAACTCAGAAAGTATTTAAAGAGTTTCACAAACCATCAAAGTACTTTTTCTGGAAGAGTAAAACAAAGTGATAATTTTACTTCGAACCTTTGATCATAAGCTTCGCCGTTTTGGACTTTTTATGTAGCCAAATTTTGAGAAAAAGTGGACCAAACTCTTTATCTTTTATCTGGCCAAGAAGCTTACCTTTCTGGTAAAAGGAAGTTACTTCGCCATTTAGATAAGTTGTGAGTGAATCACCTTCTTTCACATTAGGCCAAATCTTCTGGAGGGCTTTAACCCACTTTTCACTTTTTTTACTGACATATAAGCCAAGGTCCTTCCATTCCGAAAGCGTCGATTCTAAGAGATCTTCTGCCTCTATGTCTCTTTGATACATGATGTGAAGTAGTATCTCTTTCTCAAAATCTGGTCTAGACGACTTTGGCGTAAAAAGCTCTGCCTTATAGACTTTAAAGCCCCACCAAGTTAAGTTGATCTGACTGTACTTCTCTAGTTTACTTTCTGTATAGTCAAAAGGGCCAGCAGCTTGCGTTGTGAAACTGAACACAAGAAAAATAAAAATAGTTTTCAATTTTAAACCTCCCGAAATAAACTTTCTCTTATTGTTTTTGCATAAATAAAGTTAGCTCTGCTACCGTTATACCAAACTTTTTAAGATAAGACCTGTTTATAAGCACTCCATCGTTCATCAAGAACATCCAGTCATCAAAAGTTATCCTGTATGTAGTATCTCCAACTGGTAAATCCATCTCATAAATCCACTGCATCGCATTCCCCGCAACTTTTGCACTAGCTTTATCAAGTATATCATCGGCAGTAGCTTCATACTCATTATCTACTGTCTTCTTAATCGTCCAAACGCGATACTGTTTCTCGCCGTCGTAGTATTCAAACTTTTCCTTAAGAGTACCAACATCACCTTCCCAAGTACCAACCATATCTACGTCAAATCGTCTTGTGACATTCCCACTTCTATCCTGTACTAACCCCCAAGCTTTTATCGGTCCTGTAAAGTACTGCTTTAAATCCAACTTAGGAGAAGATTCTTCATATAGCTCTAAATCAGGTGAACTTGAGCATCCAACTAAAAATAAAGTTAAAAATGTGAGTATCACGTATCTCATATAAATTTAAATTCCTTAAGCATTTAAAATAGAATTAGATAGACTAGTAAAACTTTTATACTTCAAGATAATTAGATTATAGGTGATGATAAGTCTAAAATTTTCAAAAGACTATTTAAACACCAATTTCAAGCACGATATGATTGGGTATACTTAGTCTCTAAAGAGACTTTAAAGTAGTGTACCAACAAGATTGAGCGAAATAAAAAAAACCATATGAGAGACTTACAACTCTGTTGATCCATAATTAACAACAGAGGCAAACAGCATGAAACTAGTATTCGCAATCGTTATTTCGTTCTTCACTCTCTCTACTTGGGCAAATCATCAAAGTTTTCGAATCGATCATGGAGAACTAGAGGCTCAATGTTCAAGAACTTACCGCTGGTCGACTGTCGACAAACATGTGAGTGACTTCAAAGCAGTCGGTGACTCTGTGGCTTATCGCACCCGAGGAAAACTTTACTTTTACAATCACCAAACTCGCAATCGACGCTATATAGAAAAGCGTGTCACTGCTTATGAGATCTCGAATCACAAACAGGTCGCCTACGTCCACGATAGAGACCTTTATATAAATAATAACCCCGGGTATGAACGCTCTCGTCGCCTAAAAGGTAACATTAGTTCTTTTATATTTAGTCACTCTGGCGTTCTTGGTTTTGTCGATGACGGCGACCTCTTCATGCTCACTCAGTGTCAAAAGCAAAGAGTTGTTCGCTTAAAAGGAAATATCAGCTCTTACCAGATCTCTTATAATGGCCTCTTTGCCTTTGTCGACGACGGTGAATTATTTTATATAAGTGATAGTACAAACGGTAGGATTCAAAGGCTGACTAAAAGAGTCCGCTACTATCAATTTGATGAGCTGGGACACCTCATCTACAGTGACCACAAAGGAACTTATGTAGTCGACATCTGCCCAAAAACTAAACATCTTCGTTCTCACCGTAGAAAATGATATAAAATAAGAATGAATTCATCCGTTAATGTATAAATAGTTAATCAAAAATCGTCCGTAAACGTCATGTAAGAAAGGTGGTTTTTATAAAATAGCTTCAATAGATAAATGGCACCTTATATGCTCCTTAAGTTTTAGAGATTAACTAAAAAAGACTATAAGGAAAAAATACATGATCTATGAAGTTGAAGGCGACATCTTACTAAGTTCTGCTCAAGCAATTGCACATGGGATCGCCCCAAACGACCCAATGGACAAGGGACTGGCTCGATCGCTTCACGAAAAGTACCCAGCCATGCATAAAGATTTTCATCACTGGTGTCATCAAGATCACCCAAAACCTGGAAAAGCTTGGATTTGGAGAGGTGTATGTGGTATGAGATTGGTAAACCTCATTACTCAAGATGGTGGATACGAACATGGTTCAAAACCTGGAAAGGCTACATTAAAGCATGTTCGAGATTGCTTAAAAGAGCTCACTAAAATCATTAAAAAAGAATCTATTACTTCTATCGCCATACCTAAAATCGCTACTGGGAAAGGTGGCCTAGACTGGAATGACGTAAAACCACTAATCGATGAAAAGTTAGGCGCTTTAGATATCCCCGTTTATCTATATTCAACTTTTGCTGAAGGTAAAAAAGCTCAAGAAGCTACAAACTAATCAGCTATAAAGTGCGAAGATTCGATCTTCGCACTTTCATTAAGAGTTACTCTTTGACATCAAAAGTTTCACTAAAGAAATCTACAGTCATTTCAACTGTGTTTATCAAAGCCTTGCCTCTAAAACCATGACCTTGGCCTTTGATCTTGTGCAGTGTCACTTCTATTTGCTGTTCTTTTAAAGCGGCCTCAAGTATTTCACTTTGATTGTAAACTACGGCACTATCGCGACCCCCATGCATGATAGAAAAAGGAGGATCATCTTTAGTCACATAAGTAGCTGGATTCGCCTTTTTAACGACTTCTGGAATTTCCTGAATTGGACCACCAAGGAAACGAGACTCTGGTGACTTTGACGAAAAGTGATTCATCTTGCTAAACTCTCCATCGTTCATCTTCAAAAAGTCCGATGGACCATACCAGTCACAGACTGCCTGAACTCTCGAAGAAACCGCAAGGTTACTGCCGACATCAAACTCTTTGACATCTCCGCTCGTTCCTAAAAATGCCGCTAAATGTCCACCTGCTGAAGATCCCCAAACACCGAATTTTTCTGAATCCAAATTGAACTTCTTAGCATTAGCTCTCAGAAAGCGCACTGCTGCTTTACAGTCCGTAACTGCTGCTGGAAAGATAGCTTCACCACTAAGGCGATACTCAACACTTGCCACAGCAAAACCTTTAGCTAGTAAACTTGTAACTTTCTTTAAGTGAAGCTTTTTCGAACCGCCTGACCAACCACCGCCGTGTATCCATATAACAAGAGGCTGAGTTTTAGTACTTCCCTTTACTTGATAAAGGTCTAAATGAAGTTTTCTCTGACCAAGATTTTCATAAACAATATCGCGTTGAATTGAGATACTGTCACCTTTCACTTCTGCTGAAACTGTAGAGCTTAAAGTTAATATAACACACGCTAAGATCTGGCTTACTCTTTTACACATACACACACCTATTTTAATATTGAGTAACATTAGTACGTAGCGGCATGAAATTTATTGTAACTACAAACAAGTTTCTTGTATTTTTGATATTTAAAAATGACTAAAACTTCGAGCATTTATGGCAAAAGGAACTCCCTGAATAATTTTTCTATTTCAGACAGGCTATCGATGAAAACCTTTGTTAGTTCAGGCTTTCACTTGGCTTATCTGCTTAGGGAGCAGTTTCAGCAGGCTATTTTATTTTGACGTTCATTTTCAACGAGATTCCCATGTTTAATTAATTCAATGCACTTAGCACTTCCATATAAATTGATTTATTAAGGATCCTGTTAAACCAAACAAGAGCTTTTTACTCTTTGTAACAGTTTTGATTCTTGCGCTGCATGAGCCCCAATTTACCTAGAGCTTTAATTAAAAACCTTAGCGTCACTTCATAAGTACCTAAATACTCATAATTTGTATAAGAGCGTTATTTTAGAAGAAGAAATTTTCACTCAAACACTGTAGTATAAAACTCAATTCTCTAGGGTAAGCAAGTGGGTATTCATGAAAAAAATTCTAAAAAATTATTTTAATAGCATTTGGTCTCCGACCATCGTGTACTTGGCATTTTTTCTTCTATTTGTCGTTTCAATCGTCTTGCCTCTTTTGCAAATTCGTATTTCTCGGACTTTATCAGATTTTTCCTTTCAATGTGCCAAATATTCTTTCTTCGGAATCATTGTCGCAGCTATTTGGAACTTTATAAAAAAGCGTGGCCGTATTGGTGGACTAAACCTCCTTTTGGCTTTTGCGAGTGGCATTGCAACTGTCATTACTATAACTTTTTTATCATTTGCTACTCTATTTGGTCCAAGTGAAGATGGTTTCGCTGACGACCTTGAACTTCCTCAAGATATCATCCTTGCTCTCCCTAAGCCTGAAGTTCGAGACAATTACGATACTAAATCATCTAATACTGTAGACCAAATGCAAAAAGCCATTCGAGAAGCTTTACAAACCGAAGGAAATTCTGATACAACAATATTACCAAACATTCCTTCATTAAGAGATGCCTCGGCGACGCACTCCAAGCTATTTCAAGAATATATTGAAGCCTCCCCTGACTGGCATATTTTTATCGAAAGAGGAAATCGTTTTGCTTCAAGACGCTGGAGCTACAATGGAACTCCCAAAGATACCTTGCACGGATATATTTCAGACTTCAATAATACTAACTCCTTTCAAACCCGCAGTTTACTATGCCTGGATAGAAAGCAATGGAGCCGATACTCAATTCACCACTATGATGAAGGTTCTAAACCGATTCAACCAAAAATGACCATGGGCAACCGACTCCATGAAAGTAGAATTATGATTGATTGTGAAGGAGTATGGATAGAGATATTTGAGCAATCCGTCAAACCTGAAAGGCGAATAACCAATACGACAATCACTTTTCTCGAACAAGAATTTAATAACTTTTTGAAAGATCCCTCAATGGCAGTAAAAAAAGCCAAAGCTCGCTCAGCTGAACAAGCTAAACAACAACTTAATAAAGACGAATATCCATTTCAATTAATAAATGGGATGCAACCAGGCATTTACAAAGTAGCTTACTTTCTAAATCCTGGAGAAGCAGGTGTAGTGTATTTAAAAGCTTTTGAAATCACCCAAAGTACTGCTCTATCAGCTTACCGATTAGAAGAAAAGTCTAAAACTCGTATAACGTGGTCTAACAATACCGATGAAGTTTTTAGCGCAAAAGCAGGTTTCACTATCTACGAAGGAGACTGGGGAAAACCATATGGAGCACGATTTGAAGTTTGGTTTAAGCCCGACTCTAATGACCCGGAAAGAAAATTAGCAGAGCGAAATTTCAAAATTGAAGGTTGGCAAAGATAAAAATGAAAGCAACTAGCGATTGTAACAGAATGGTAATTACCTATTGCTATATAGGAGAATTATGATGAGATGTTCCAAAGGTCACTTAACGCTTTTTTTATATGTATCCTGCTTTAGTTTGTGTTTTTCAGCTACCAAAACAAGTGAATTACAAATATTAATAGAACATCAAAATGATGTCGTTATTGAAGCTGAACAGAAAGTACTTGCCTCTGAAAAAATGAGCGAAGAGTTACTTAAACCTTTAAACGAAATCTCGAGTTTTGATGATGATCGATTAGATAAATCTCATCATTTATTTTTCAGAAGAATTCTATTAAAAGCAAGAGCATTGAATTGTCTAGGCAAAGTAGCTCAGTGCTTAGGTATTTTAGATAGGTTTAGTGAAGAATTCACCAAAGCCGATACTGAAATTGAACAAAAAATCAATGATGATAAAAAGTATTTGGAGAAAGATAAAGAAAGAATTAAAGCCGCAGCCAGCTTCAAAGCGGGAATTCATTATACCAAGGGCATGAGCCTTTTACTGAAATCTATTGATGTTAAAGAATCTGGCTATGATAAAAAGGCTGATTTGCTTTTACTTGGTGATGATGGTGCTCTTGATTATTTTAAATTATGTTTGGAACAAAACAAAGATAGCCTTGAATATTTTTATTCAATTATTCGTTACTATCAATGTCAACAATTGGCAAAAAAATGGTTTGGAAAAGAATTAAAGAATCTATCAATCAGTAACTTGGATCATGGGAAAGCTTACTATTCCGTTAAGCAGTATGCTAAGGCTGTAAAATATTTTGACGCCTATAAAGATAAAGAAGCAACACAGAGTGGCTATGATGCGATGTATTATATTATTCCTTCATTAGTGAAATCCGATCAAATTAACAATGTAGATGAATACTTAAATATCTTACGAAAAAAGTATATAAAGTTTGATATTGAGCCAAAAAACTATGTAACTAAAATACACCTTTATATGTCTGGTGTTTATAAAAAAATGATGGAAGAGACAAAAGACGAACTCAAGAAAAAAGAATATGATAAAATCCGTACGAACTATTATTTAGCGGTTTATCGCCCTTCTCACAATGAAGCAGATATTCACTATTTATTAGCATTGAAAAACTTCTCTAAAGCTTTTGAGTTACACAAACTTAATAAAATAGATGATGCAAAATCCCAGTATGAACACGCAATCTGGGCATTTGAAGAACTAGTCAAAAAACATCCCGATAGTTTGGAAGCTACTAAAGCTTTTGAAAAGATGGGACAACTACATGAGTATTTTAAAATTTTTGACCAAGCAGCGAAGATGTATCATGCCTATGCAGAGAGAAAACCTATAACTAATGAAGCTGATCAAATAGATAAAATATCCATTTTATACAATGTTGCCGCACTATATTTTATACAGGAACAATTCGCTCAAGCCTTAAGGCAGTTAAATCAAATCGAAGACATAATCAGTAATCAAGATTTCTCGAAGGTTGATGACAGAAATAAAATGACTTTAAGAAATTTAAAAAATAATATTCACCTTTTACGTAAAAGCATTAATGAGAAATCTTTAAAAATACAATAATTTTATTTCTGAGTAACTATTTACATCCCATAATAATACTCTGACAAACCAAAGGACTTTCAGAAAACTTCTACAGATCCTTAACTTCAAAAACTTTAATAGTCGTATCCCAGCTACCGATTGCTAAAAGCTTTCCATTCGGAGATAGGTCAATACATAAAATTCGCTGTAGTGAAGCATTTTTAATAAGAGTAATTTTGTTTCCTTTAAAATCAAAAAGTGACAGATCTTTAGAAGTTCCAGTTACGGCAATCCACGACTTTTCGAAATTCACAGAGATTTCCATATGTCGATCCTCAGTGTCGAAAGTCAAGGGAGTTTTTGTCGGTAAAGTAAAGACCTGAATCGAACCTCCGCCAAAACAACCACCATCAAGACTTAAAACTACATTTTTCCCATCCGTGTACCCATGACTGTAAAACGCTGGCCCTATCACCCGTCTATTTTTCTTTGGAGGTGTACCAATTGATAACAATTGCTTATTGTCACTGAGTTTTTTCACCCTAGCAAATGTACCATCGTATTGAACAAAAAACTTGCCTTGTATTTCTCCTTCGCCAGCCAAATTCAACTCATATTTGCTATCTGTGCTATAGTCATGAGAGACCTTTAAAGTTTTAATATTGCCCACTTCATCACGATACTTCAAAAGTAACCCTTGATTGTTTGGTAAATATTCAGCACCGGTAAAATAACCATAGTTTGTCATACCTTCGCCAACTGTTTTTTCCCACATCGTAGTAGGGTTTAAAGTATGTTCAGATTTTCCACTTTTGACGTCAACTATATGGACTTTACGATTAGAAGACAAAGGCTCAGTGATAGCTAAGTGGCTACTCTCTGCGCTATACGACAGTTCAATACAAGTACTGCGTTCAAACTTCTTAGACCAAACAACTTTTGTGTCTTTTACCGAATAACAGCTAACTGTTCCTTCGTCACTTAGGTAAGCTATATGTGTAGGCCCACACCAAAGTATATTTATTACTCGTTTTTTTATAGCTTCTGAACGATCAGAAATGGGATCCCCATATTCCAGCACTAACTCTAGCTTTTTTTCAGCTGCCAAATTAAGCATAACAAGAAATATGATAAAGAAAACTTTCATTTAAACACCCTTAAATAATCAATTGTTTACTAAAGTATGTTACTACCAAATAACTCAATAAGTAATGTTAGATTATTAAAAATTCCTCGCTCATTCCCCGCTAAACAAGGTGAAATGCACCACATTGAGAGAGTAACCTGGGGGGTAGACATAAAGCCACTAAGAAAAAATCTTAGTGTCTTCCTGTAAAACCAAGCTAACAAGCCCGAGCTATTCTGAAATGTTGTGGATTTGCTAAAACTTGAGCGTTAACCAAATTATAAGCGACTAAACTCGTTAATAAGGAAAACGCCCAATGAAAGAAACTAGCTTTCAGCCATTTACTATTCAAGATGTACAAACAGAAAGAGATACTTTGAATGAGCTATTACAAACAGGAGCCCGTCGTATGCTGATGAGTGCTTTAGAGCTTGAAATAGAGAGTTACCTCAATAGCACTTCCTCTTTTAAAGATTCTTTAGGTCGTCGCCTAGTAGTACGTAATGGCTATGGTCAAGAGCGAACTTTAAATACAGAAATAGGCACTCTTCGTTTTCAACAGCCTCGAATAAATGATAAAAGGCCGAACCATAAATTTGAAAGTAAACTCATCCCAAAATATGCTCGTAATTCTCCAACTATTGAGAATTTGATTCCAGTACTTTATTTGAAAGGAATCTCTACCGGTCAGTTTCAAGAAACACTTAAACCTCTTTTTGGAGAGGCCGCTAAAGGTCTTTCAGCTCAGGTTATCAGTAAATTGATAAAAAGCTGGGAAGATGATTATGAGGCCTGGAATAATCGTGATCTTTCTAACAAAGAATACGTATACTTCTGGGCAGATGGGATTTACTCCAATGTGCGTTTAGACGAGGATCGAGTTTGCACTTTAGTTATTCTTGGAACCTTAGCAGATGGTCGAAAAGAACTTGTATCAGTTGTTGATGGCTATCGGGAAAGCTCTCTTTCATGGAAAGAGCTATTACTTGACCTCAAAAAACGTGGTTTACAAAAGCCTCCTAAGCTTGCCGTTGCTGATGGAGCTCTTGGTTTCTGGAAGGCTGTTAGTGAGGTTTTTCCAGAAATTAGAACTCAAAGATGTTGGGTTCATAAAACTGCTAATATTCTCGATAAGATGCCGAAGAAAGTTCAAGAGAAGGCGAAAAAGCATTTACATGAAATCTACATGGCAGAGACGAAAAAGGACGCTCTTGAAGCTTACGATTATTTCCTCGAACTATACAGGCCAAAATACCCCAAAGCATGTTTCTGCTTAGAAAAAGATAAAAGTGCGTTGTTTACATTTTTTGATTTTCCTGCTGAACATTGGCAACATATACGAACATCAAATCCAATAGAGTCCACTTTCGCTACTGTAAGGCACAGAACAAAGAGAACTAAAGGAAGAGGCACAAGAAAAGCAACTGTGACAATGGTCTGGAAAATGATCCTCGATGCTCAAAAGTCATGGAGACGAATTAGGGGATATAAGCTCATTCATAAAATTATTGAAGGAATACAATTTGTTGATGGTATTGAAAAAGTCGCTTGATCATCAACTAAATGCTTAAGTTGAATCCACAACAATTGGAAATACCTCAACAAGCCCTTCCTTGCCTTCTAAACTTCGTGGTTTAAATTATAATCCTTATTTGAGCCAACAGCATTTAAAACTAGGTACTTAATTGACTTAATAATAAGTCCTAGAATGACCATTTTTCAGTATACTTTATAAAAGGGAAGACAGTAAATTGAAGCAATACCTTAAAGTTATAGTTCCTTTTCTAGTATTAACTCTTTCCCTTCTATATTTCTTTAGGTACTCTCAAAGCTCTACCCCAATTAAATCTGTTGGAGGAGAGAAGTTAAATATAGAATTGAAGAACTATGAATTTTATACTCAGAAAGACACTCGATGGGCTAATCATAAACTGGGTAACACTTCAGAAATCTTATGGAGTGCAGGCTGTACTTTAAGCTGCGTGAGTATGAGTTTAGATAGACTAGGAATTAAGCTAGATCCAGGGAAGCTCAACAAAAAACTAACAGAAGTAAATGGATTCACTAACAGAGGTTGGTTAATTTGGAGCAAAATCCCTGAAGTAACTAGTGATGCAGTTACAATAACACTTTCAAATTCTCCGACTTACCATGAGATTGATGACGCATTAAAAAATGGCTACTCTATTATCACAAAAATTAAACTGAAAGAAAGAGTTACACATTGGGTACTTATTACTGGTAAAAATGGGAGCGACTATTTAGTAAAAGATCCGCTTAATCAAGCTAAAAAGCTCAACAAAATTTCTGACTTATCTAAGCAAATTTATGCAACGAGAATAATACGAAACTGAGCTTACTAAAAACAAAGAGGATTATTGCATTCTCTTATCTTAGCCAGGCATTCTAAAAGAGATAACTAAATGATAAAAATAATAAATGTAATTCTTCTACTTAAGGCTTACTGATTATTATATAAATATTTAATTAAAAGTTACTTATGATTATTTCGTGCTATATTAGGTGCAGCGAAAATTTCTAATAACCTTTAATAGCTTTGCATCTAATGTACAAAAAAAGTCTTTCATCTCAGCC
>JAJPOQ010000177.1 GCA_021232515.1 Lentisphaeraceae bacterium | reverse complement strand
ATTCCAACGCTCAGAGTTACGTTTACTTGGTCCCTCAACAAGAACTTCTTGGATTGTTCCAACAAGCTTCTCATTCTTAGCTGTCAATCTTTCAGCTAGATCTGCAAGGAGAATCTGATTCCTCTCCATTTTCAAATCTTCGTCCAATTGGTTCGGCATCTGAGCTGCAGGAGTATTCCTACGCTTAGAGTAACGGAAAATAAACTCTTGGTCAAAGTCTATCTCATTACACATCTGGCGAGTAGCTTCAAAATCTTCATCTGACTCACCTGGAAATCCAACAATTAAGTCTGTAGAGAAAGTCACGCCTTCAACACGTTCTTTCAGTTTATTTACCCAAACCATAAAGTCTGCCGCAGTATGACGACGACGCATAACTTTAAGGATTTTATCTGAACCAGACTGAAGTGGAAAGTGAATCATACGACTTATCTTTGGCTCAGCAGCAATAGTATTGATAAGGTCATCGTTAAAGTAACGAGCATGTGGAGATGTGAAGCGAATTCTTTTAATGCCTTCGATCTTAGCAGTCTCACGAAGAAGCTCAGCAAATGGCGAAACTTCCTTATCGTACTTGCGCTCTTTACGAGCTTCGATTATCCCATAAGCAGTGATGTTCTGCCCAAGGTACATTATCTCACGAACACCTTTATCAACTAGAGCTTTCACTTCTGTGATAATCGATGCTATCGCGCGACTTTTTTCCTGACCACGAGTAAAAGGAACTATGCAGTAAGTACAGTACTCGTTACAACCACGCATGATTGAAACTTGTGCCGAGATCTGACCTTCAGGGTGAACTTCTAGTCTATCGAGTATATCACGAGATAGACCACGACTAACAATTTGAGTTTTTTCTTTTTCTGACTTCTCTAAAAGCTCAGGGATCTTGTGAAGCTGATCCGTACCAACAACCACGTCAACATGACCGTATTTGTCCGTTATCTCTTCACCTTTACTCTGAGCCATGCAACCGATAACACCGATTTTAAGATTTGGCTTCTTTTCGCGGTACTTCTTAATTATACCGATTTTACCCATAGCTTTACGCTCGGCTTGGTCACGTACACTACAAGTATTAAACAAGATCACATCTGCATCTTTCTCATCATCTGTCATCGTGTAACCAGAGTGTTTCATATCCTGAGCGACAGCTTCAGAGTCACGGTCGTTCATTTGACAACCATAAGTTTTTATAAAGACTTTTTTTAGATCCGTTTGCATAGAAACCTTCGTTTAAAGAAATCACAAAAAAAGCCATCAAAAGTTTCGATGGCTTTGAAAATTTGCGCGTACATTAACGCTATTTTAGAAAAGTTCTATCTTTTTGAAATAATTATAAATTCAGCTCGACGGTTCTTAGCATATGCTTCAGGAGTTGTCGCTGAATCAGCTGGACGCTCCTCGCCATAACCTACTGTATTTATTCTTGCTTGGATAGATGGTGCTGCAGATTCAAGAAGTGACTTTATAGCTAAAGCACGACGCTCACTAAGAGCTCTGTTATACTCTTCACTACCCCTTTCATCACAAAAACCTTCAACGATAAGAAAAAGGTTGGCGTTACTTTCAAGGAAACCTGCAAGCATTTTTAATTTGCTATTTTCAGACGACTCTATGTTCGCACTGTCATAGGCAAAATAAACTGGCAAAAAATTATGATTTATTCTTTCTCCATTCACAAACTCGTTTGGTAAAAGACCTTCACCAAACTGAGTACTTATAGTTTCATTTGGATTTAGTTTTATCGTATTATCAGCAATAGTGAATGCTTCACTTTGTCCATTTACATTTGAACTTGCTTGAGGTGCGCCACCGGCTCCAGCTGTGGAGGTAGAGCTACAACCAGTCAGACCAATCAACAATACAATTAAAAGAATAAATAAGCTTTTTGCCATGAAAGTCTCTTTTTTATTTTGAGAAAACGTCAAATTCGCCGCGACGGTTCTTAGCATAAGCTTCAGCACTGCTACCAGGAGCCGCTGGGCGCTCTTCACCGTAACCAACAGTATTTACTCTGTCTGCTGGTGCACCATAACCAATAACTGCATCTTTAACGGCAAGAGCACGACGCTCACTTAGAGCTCTGTTATACTCTTCACTGCCTCTTTCGTCACAGTGACCTGTAACTGTAAGGTGGTAGTTACCATTAGATTTGATGTAATCTGCAAGAGTTTTAAGCATTTCAGTATAAGCCTGACCAACTACTGCACTATCGTATGCAAAATAAACAGGATCTTTGAATGGGTGATTTACTGGAGTCCCCGGACCTTCACCTGGAATAGCCGTAGCACCGCCAACTGTAGTAGTCTCAGTTCCCCATCCGCCTTCTTCTACAATTGGACCGGAACCACCATTAGCACCAGGGCCTATAATAGTTGGTTCACCTGTAGAACCATAATCTGCGTTTGGATTGTAAACATGAGGCTCAGTTTGACAACCAGTAAACAACAATGAAACAGCAAACATCAAGCAAAGAGAAATTGCCTTAAACATACTTTATAACCTCCACGGATATACTAAATAAAATTGAACTAATGGATACTCTAATTGACATGCGCAATATTTATATATGAAGTATTGAAAATCAATCTAAAAAATTACGCCCTGCAAGTTAGAATCTCTCATAAAAGAAAATCTCTCTTTTTAATCACAAAAAATCTTGACTAATGTTTAAGCTTTGTTATTTTCTCTCCCACTGATGCACCCATAGCTCAATTGGATAGAGTATCTGGCTACGAACCAGAAGGTTTCAGGTTCGACTCCTGATGGGTGTACTTTTAAGTCCTGTGAGATCTTCTCACAGGATTTTTTTTGCCCTGAACCCCTAAATCTGGTATTTCTCCCAAGCCAAACTATCCTTTAGAGCAATTATACAGGGGCCAAATGATGGAAGCATGGATTCAAAGTAAAGATTTTACCTCCAAAGAATTTAAAAACTCCTCTGAAGAACAAGCTCTAGAGCTTTTCATAAATCACAACTGGCAAGAAGAGTTAGTAGATTTTGACGAATATGATGAAAACCAATGTCCTCCTGGACTTGGGTTAATACATTCAAATGGGTCCATCTTACACCTTTGCCCAAATCAAGATATAAGTTCAGTGATACACTATTCATATACTGAGGCGAAAAAATTACTGGGCTTTATACCTTCCAATAATCATCATAATTTTACAGCCTTAAACGTCAGTAAAGCCGATTCTTTAAAGCTTATCACCCTTCACTATAAAAATGATAGAGAGGCGATACTCACCTTTATCAAAGGTCGAGTAGATTCTGAGTTTAGCTAAAGCTTAAGGTACCATGGTTAGTCTAGCTCATACAATCGTCAAAACTAAAACTGTGAGAATCAAGTAATGTCAATTAGTATTCTTTTGCTTAATTTCAGCCTGTTTCACATGCATAAATTGAACGCTTCCATCAGCTAAAGAGTAATTATTAAAAAAGGGCCTTTCATGAATACTCGTGTATCTGTGACTAATCGTCAATATTCGTGTAGCAGCATAAGCTCTTTGACCTCGAAAGTTACTCCAAGTTGATTCTGCCACAACAACAAAACCTGAAGGGTTCCCTACCTCAACTTGCTTAATATTAAGACCATTTTCATTCCCAACGCCAAGAAAACCTGTAATGGAAGTTTTATGCCAATTACCAGCCCCACCATCATTCAAAGCATAAGACATAATAATCTTTGTAGCATCAACTCTTTTATCTGAAGGACAAGTAAATACATCATTAATTGCTTGAGGATGTTCACTTTGAGTTAAATTCATTTTTTGACGATCTGACTTAGTTAGATATTCACTTAACTCATCGTCCCATGTATACTGACCTTCTGAAGCGGCTGGAAAGTTCGAATTATTTTCTTTGCAAAAAACTGTAAGCTTCATATACTGCTGACTGAGATTACTAGCACAAACTGCTCTTTCTGCAGCCATTCGCCCCTTATTCAAAGAAGGGAGCAATAAAGTCATCAACACTCCGACAACTGCAACCACTACAAGTAGTTCTATCAATGTAAATCTTTTAGACTTATTCACGTCCTCTCCTAATCAAACTTCAAAACGATAAACAGAACTCTAGGAAATATGTTACAAACAAGACAACGAAACTTTCATGTCAGGTTCTAACTGATTTTTCCAACAGTAAATAAAGAAGCTATACTTTTGTAATGCTCCCAACTCACAACATTTGTTAAATAGGCAAAACCATGAAGCATCTCTTATTCCTTAGTCTTTGTATTCTTTTCTCTAACGGAAACTCTCAAGAACCTAGTTCGATGCTAGCTCTCTGGCCTGATCGTCCCTTGTTAGAAAAAAAGTTTGCTAGTGTGAGAAAGGTCACAAAAGTTGATAGACCTTCTATGGCATTTTTTAAGTCTAAGAAAGCAATAAAGTCTGCTCCCGCTGTGATTGTTTTTCCAGGAGGAGCCTATCGACTTCTCGCCTATGAATTAGAAGGTACTAAGATCGCAACATGGCTTAATTCTCTTGGCTACCATGCAATAGTGGTGAAGTATACAGTCCCTGGCAATAAGCGTTTAGAAGCACTGAAAGACGCACAAAGAGCTATTCGCCTAGTTAGAAGTCAAGCTTCTAATTGGGGCATCAATCCAAACAAAATAGGTGTAATTGGTTTTTCGGCAGGTGGTCACCTTGCGGCTCACCTAAGTACTAACTACCTAAAAAGTTCCTACCAAGCAGTTGATAAAGTCGATAAAACTAGTTGCCGTCCAGACTTCTCTATACTGGTCTATCCTGCTTATATTTATAAACACAAAGGCTCTAAAGAACTTCCAAAAGAAATAAAAGTGGACAGTAAAACTCCACCTGCCTTTGTCGTTCAAACTTTAGATGACCGGAACTTAGTCGCAAGTTCATTTAACTATATAAGAGCTTTGAATGATGCAAAAGTAGATGCTAAATTACATCTCTTTGCCAAAGGCGGCCATGGATACGGGCTTGGCTTAACCAAGAAAACAATAAACTTCTCATGGCCAGAGCTCTGTGAGAAGTGGCTTGAAGAAATCACTAAGTAAAAGCTATTAGTCACTATTCCATACTCTTCACACATCATTTGCTATTTTCCTAAAAGCATCAATTCTTATAGAAATTTTGCGCTATACAAAAGCGATTTCGGGTAGCCGGTGCCAGGCGCCGTAAAAACAAGCTGGAGTCTCTCTTCCTATCATTAAGGAGATCTTAGTTCATGAAGACATTAAGACTACTATGAGATATGCCCACTTAAGAAGAGAAAACTTAGTAGAAGCTATGAAGGACTTGCAACTGCAACATGATCAAAATTAGTTAGACATATAGGTACACTAAATTTTACTCGCGACGATCGAGAATTATTATTCTTTTCAATCGTACTTTTATCATTCTTAATATCAGCTTCAGCTCCAAGGTTAATATCAAGTACTTCTAAAACTTTAATACTACCTGCTCCGCCTGTGGATCCCTGAACTATACTACCATCAGAGTTTGTCTGTGTTGAATCTACTGATAGTAAAATATCAAAATTAACATCTGAAGAACGAAACATCCCTTTATCATGGTCTGATACACCAATTGCTTGTACATATCCATCACCTGAAGCTGCTCCAGCAACTCCTTTAACTATTTCACGAAGAGTGTGAGTTATAAAAGTATTTAATTCCATTGAAGTGCTCCTTAAAGTCAGATACTTACCATAGCTAAAAACAACCAAATATACATTCTAGTTATTAATAATTAATAAAAAAAATGGCAGCCGGTGCCATAAAGGGTAGTAGTAGCGGGTGCCAGGCGCCAGTAAGTAGCGGGTGCCAGGCGCCAGTAGCGGATATAGGTAGAGCCTCTTATACAGGTGCAGCTCTATACTTTGACAAAAAGTCCTTAGCTCAGGCTGAAGGGAAGCTAAATAACAGGTAGCTGTTATGTGGTAGCGGGTACCAGGCGCCGAAAAAAGTGCAAAGGAAGGATCTAAAGTCCATTTCAAAACGGGAAAATCGCCGAAACACAGAAGTCAAAAGAGAAAATACATCAACAAATTCAGGATTTTAGGAAAGTAACCAAAAGAGCTCCTCAATTAGGCTAAAATACAGCTAATCTAGGCACGACAAAGCTTAAACTATCTTAGCAAATAAAAGAAAATCGAAGTATTAACCGCTATGCCGAAAGCATTCCCATTCGCGGTATTTTTCTTGAATAAAGTCTTCGGAGCCAATCACTTTTTGTGACTTCCAATCCTTTTTACGAAAAGTCACCACTTGGAAATCGAACTGATAAAGGACTTCCAGTTCCTTATCTAAAGTGGCAGACAATTTCAATTTACTGTCTTCATCTTTAACTTTCTCTAAGGCTCTTTGTAGATTATCAACTTTCATCTTCGCATGCATATAGTCTCGAAATTCATTTAACTTCGTATGATTACCTACCAGTGAAAGAACATGTTTGAGAAAACAAGATCTATAAGGGTGCTTCTTATCTTTCTGCCAACGCCCAAAAGAACTAAATTTATAATCGGCTGGATCTTCACAAATACCCGCACGAACTGGATTCTGTTCAATGTAAGTCAGGCAACTCCAAAGATAAACATCTGATTGAATCAATTGACAATGAAAGCGATCTTGCCACAAAGCCCCTCTTCTTTTATATGGGCGGCTCTTATTAAACCACTTCGAAAACTCACCTTGAACTTCCCGCATGAATTCACTGACATTATTTGAGTGTTTCAGCAGCTCGACTATACGCCAATCATTTTCCTCTAACTCATTTGGAGAATTGTGAAACTTAGCATAACGCTTAACGCCCTGTTGAGGAGATAATCTTTCAGCATGGGAATAAACTAACATATGAAAGTGATTTCCCATGAGCACCAAGCTAATCAAGTCGATGTTATACTTCAGTAAATGACGCTCAATTATCCGTGTAAAGTTTTCTTTTTCAATTTCACCAAGCGGCAACTGACCAAACTCCATCGCCACGGTTTGATTGTAGATGTGAAGATAAACCCCATCATTCTTGGGTTTATAGAATTCCCTTGACATTCTCATAATACTTAGCCCTTGTATACTACAAACATACTAATTAATATATGTATCTATTTCAAGTCTATCCCTTTCCTTTTTTGGGTAACGAATTCACACTCTCTCCTACCCCATTAAACCAAAGCTATCATTGGTCATAGAATCTTTCTAAATGAATATCAAATACAGCATGAATGAGAAGTAAAATTTCAAAAAGTTTTCCTTCAAGCTCTCAAAGGTTTATTGTACAGCATGAGTGTCTCTGAAATAAAACACTGACTTTAAAAAATCGGCCCTACAGGATATTCAGTGGGATTTTGATCTTTTTCATTTGAACGATTATGTTTCTTTCTA
Source organism: Lentisphaeraceae bacterium (assembly GCA_021232515.1). Classification (GTDB taxonomy): domain Bacteria; phylum Verrucomicrobiota; class Lentisphaeria; order Lentisphaerales; family Lentisphaeraceae; genus JAKVBD01. Next base: position 6,272 of record JAJPOQ010000177.1, on the reverse strand, counting down.
AAAGGCCTTATGGATTCTAGCGTACTTTATAGTCAAATTCTTGGGATCAACTCACCATGGGTTGTTGATGATGTAAATCTTTGTATTTCGTCTAATAAAGTAGAGGTTTTTGTCAGCTACCAAGGCTCCGCAGGTAATTGCCAGTGCGGTTCCCTCTGCCACTTTCATGGTAAGAGTCAAGTTCGCCGTTGGCGTCATTTAGGGGTCACGCCATAAAAGGGAATAAATCGTACGCTAAGCCTTTTCACAACTTAGATGATCCATACATAATCTCCTGCTAAATTAATGATCCCTTTATGTAAAGGACCCTAAGGACGCATATTGTTCTTCCCCATAAAAAAGCCGGGCAATCTATGTGTAAAGTCTTGCTTTTTGCCCGGCCTAATATTTTGTATTATTTCTAATAAGAACCAACTGGGTTAATAGTTCTTCTAGCTGGTTCCGTTAGGAAAGTTAGAATTTATAATGTAGTGTTGCAAGAATACTTCTGCCCGCACCGTTTTGCCCGGATCCGTGAATTCTGTAAGCTTCGTCTGAAAGGTTTTCCAGAGTAACTCCAAGATCAAGATTTTCAGAGATCTTGTAACCAAAACGAGCATTGTAAGTTACATAACCCGGAGTGCCATTTGGCGGGTTTCTTTGTGTATCCCTTCTGTCATCAATTGATAAATCATCCTGGTCGTTTGCCATCTGAGCGTATACTTCAGCATAGAACTTATCATTTGGTCCCCAGTGAATTCCAAGTAGGCCGTTTAGCGGTGGAACTTTACTTAACTGGTCACCAGTCTTCTCATTAGCTATATCATTTCCTATATGGTCTCGCTTATAAGTCTCAACCCAGCTTACGTTTGCGAAAACACTCCAATGATCATGAAACCAGTATTCGCCTGCAAGCTCAAAACCATATAAATGTCCATCTACATTAGATTTCGTATTACTAAGTCTTTCGATCATACCGTCAATTTTAGTGTAAAATACTGAAGCCTGAACATTGTAGTCTTCTTTAGTTATAGTTAAACCAGCTTCATAGGTAGTAAAATATTCCGCATCCAGATCTGATGTTGGTACTTCATTACCGGATGTTCCGAACTCTCCATCTCTGGTTGAGTCCGATAGGTTTGGAGCCCTGAATCCTTGAGATACTCCAATGTAACCATCAATATCTTCAGTAAATCTATAAACTAAATGTGCCGTACTGTTTAGTTCATTCCAGTCTCCTGAAACCTCTCCAGTTGGAACTCCACGAACTTGATTAGCATTCATTCTTATCCAGGAGAAGCGTGTGCCAAGTACTAAGTCTAAATTCTCACTTAAACTTATTTTATCTTGAATATATGCTCCAAACTGGTGATACTCAGAATCATCGCCAACTACACCTTGAACTCTGGAGCTAGTAAAAACCCCATTAGTAAAGTTATCACGTGATGAATTCACTTCATCGAAATAGTAGTCAAAACCATAAGTAAGTTCGCCAATCGAAGAGTCACTTACAAATCTGGCATTAAGTGCATATGTATCTACGTCTACACTCGTTAATCTGTTTCTTAGTAGAGTTCCTGCGTCAAATCTATGTTCTTTTTCTGAAATACGCTGAAAACTAAGACCAACATCCGCATCTCTAACAATTCCATTGCCGTCTCTATAAACCCAACGTAAATAAGCAGCATGGCGGTCCATATCTTTAACTCTGGAACCTAAAGTACCGATAGTGGTACCTGCAAAAGACTTTCCTGAAACAGTATTATGAACTCTGTTTGTATCGTCCATATCATAGAAATCATAGCCAGCTAAGAGTGTGCTGTTAGCAGATACATCATACTCCAGCCTTAAAAAGCCACCTTGAGTTTCATAGTCACTGTTTGGAAGTGCTGTAGAGTCTCCCATTTGCAGGTCGCCAAAAGATCCATGTGTTAGCCCAATTGAGAAAGCTAGGTCATCATCATAACCTAGTCTCATCTGTACATGCTGTTGCCAGGCATTTTGCGCTGAACCATAGCGAAAATAAGCATCTCCACCGAGGAACTGCATTCCCTGTCCTGCTTCACCACGTGGTAGAGCATTTGAACTGGCTAAAACAACACCGCCTATCGCATCTGAACCATAAATAACTGACCCTGGTCCAAGAATTAGCTCTACATTTTGGTAAAGGAATGGATCGGTCAAGTTCCAGTATTCGTTGCCGCCTTCTCTAAGAAGAGAGTTGTTTAGTCTTACGCCATCAACAACTAAAACGTTTCTGGACATGGTCATACCACGAATAATTGGTGAACCTCTGTCTGGTCCTGTCTTCTGAACATAAACACCTGGAGTTTGATGAAGAATTTCGCCAAAAGCTGTAGATTGAAGCTTCATACTTACTTCATCTTCTTTTATTCTAAAAACTCTGGAAGGAACGTCTGACTGATCGCCTTCATATGGTGAAGCAATAATTCTAAAGTACTCTTTCCCCGGTTCGGGGCTTCTTTGATGGTCATCAGCTAATACCATATTGGTTGATAGGCAAAGAGCTGTTAGTGCTGTCCATAGTTTCATAGATAATCCTTTATTTCGCAAGTCGTAAAGTATAACTTATAATATATGGATTTATCATTGTCAATATCGAATTGTCATTATTGTCATTTTAGTTGAATGTATCATATTTTGAAAGTGGTTGAGGTCATTAACACGTATATGAGTTACTAATTGGCGGATTTGTCGGTGCCGTATAAGTAAAATAGGTTTCAGAACTTCCGTAACCTCATCTAAATTAAGTCATATTGAAAATATAAGTGGGAAGATTAGTACCTTTTTTAAAGAAACCCATTTATTACCTTTTCACCAAACTCTCTTAATTGGCCGTCTGGGCCGACATATCGATAAAGAGTAGAACGGCCGACCCCAAGTTCTTTACATAGCTCTGAAACACTGGTATCTCGATTCTTCATTGCCGCTTGAGCTAAACGTATTTGAGCTTTGGTCATTTCAAGTTTTCTGCCGCCTTTACGCCCTCTGGCTCTAGCAGCCTCCAGACCGGCAATAGTTCTTTCTCTTATCAATTCCCTTTCGAATTCAGCTAAAGAAGCAAAAATTCCAAAAATTAATTTCCCCGCAGCAGTAGTTGTATCAATATTTGCTCCTTGTCCAGTAATCACTTTAAAGCCGACTCCTTTTTGAGCCAGATCCTCAATAGTGTTAACTAGGTGTTTTAAATCTCTTCCGAGTCGATCAAGTTTCCAAACAACAAGTACGTCTCCGGAACGTAAAGATTTTAAGCAGGCTTCCAATCCTGGTCTTTGACTGTTTTTACCGGAAGCACTGTCTTCATATATCCGCTCTGGACTAACGCCGGCCTTTATTAAGGAGTCTTTCTGTAAATCGAAAATTTGTGAACCATCGTTTTTAGAAACCCTCACATATCCGATTAATAAACATGTTTCACAAACGTTCGTTTTTGGGACATTCTTATTTTTCATGATTGTTGATTCATTTATTGTGTCTTAATCCGTTTCATAATCTATGTTTACTTTACTCTGTCAATTTAAATAATGAAACACATTATCTTATGCCACGTAGAACCGTACTGTCCAAATCTCAAAAACAGCGTTTTGAAAAACTCCCAACTACAGCAGAAGAATTAGCCACTTTCTTCACTCTTACAAAAGAAGAAACTCAATTCATCAAGAATAGAAGAAGGCAGCATAATAAAATAGGCTTTGCTGTACAGCTTTGCTTAATGAAATATCCTGGAAGAACTTTAAGAGTAAATGAAAAGATCCCCTCTGAAATTCTAAGCTTTATCAGTGAGCAGATTGGCGTTGCTTCAAATGAATTTAAATACTATGGGGAAAGAGAAGAAACCCTTCGGGAACATGCTTCTCAAATTAGTAAATGGTTAGGTTATGAAGCTTTCCAGATTACAGATTATAAAAGGATATTCAAATGGCTCGTTCCTTTAGCTATGGAAAATGCCGACAGTTGCTTCTTAGTCGGATCCATACTAAATGAACTAAGGCAAAAAAAAATTCTATCTCCACCTCTCGCAGTTATTGAAAGACTTGTAGCAACGTCAGAGACTCTTGCGGAACATAAAGTTTATTCCAGAATAACAGAAGGTTTAAGCTGTACTTCTACCAGTTTATTAGACCATTGGCTAATTCTACAAGATGGTAAGAAGCAGAGCGTGTTTTCATGGATTAGACAGCCTGCTGGTTGTCCCAATCCTGGTAATATTATTGAAGTCATCAATAGAATAAATTTAATAAGATCCCTTAATCTTCCAGAAGAAGTAGAAGGTTTCTTGTCTGAAAATAGACGTAATAGACTCATTCAGGAAGGCAAACAGATAACAGTCCACAATTTAAGGCGATTTCAATCTTCCAGGAAGTATTCTATCATGGTTATTTTCCTTGCAGATTTTCAGCGAGTTCTTGTCGATGAAGCCATTTCAATGCATGATCGCATTATCGGTCGCCTTTTAAGGAGAAGTAAGAATAGATGTTCAGATACGCTTCAGGAAAATTCTCAAAACATTAAAAAGACTATGGGAGCATTGGCCTCATTAGGCAGAACGTTGATTGATGCCAAAGAATCCGGTTTAAGCAGTTGGGACTCAATAGATGCAATTGTCGATTGGGAAGAACTCTACCCACTTATTAAAGAAGCTGAGAACTTATCATCACCAACTAAGTTAAATACACTTTCTTTTATAGACTCTTACTACTCTCAAATTCGACGATACACACCGGCTCTTCTGGAGAATTTCGATTTCAGAGCAGCGAAAGGTGGGAAAGATATTTTATCTGCTATTGAGTTTCTAAAGGAGATGAATGATTCAGGTAAGAGGAAAATAACAGATGATGTTCCTACTGGTTTTATAAATAACCAATGGGCGGTATTTGTTTTTGAAAATGGGCAGATTAACCGGCATTATTATGAGTTGTGTGTATTAAGCGAACTACGCAATAGTTTACGATCTGGGGATATTTGGGTTACAGGAAGCCTGAACTACCAGGACTTTGAACGATACTTATTAAGTAAATCCCTCTTTAAAGAATTAGCGCAAAATCAGGACTTACCCTTATCTATAGCCGTTAATTATGATGACTACATCGAGTCCCGATTAAATTTATTAAACGCCAGCTTTGACGAAGCAAATAGTTGTTTTAAAAACAAAAGTTCGGAAGACGTGTTTATAAAAAATGGTCGCCTATCTATTAAACCTTATCAAGGCAACACTATTCCCGATGAAGCTAAAAGTATTATTAGAGAAATATATAATGAACTGCCAAAGATCAAAATCACCGACCTGCTAGTCGAAGTTGATTCATGGACTGGCTTTACTGAGCAATTTACCCATTTACGAACTGGTTTAGCGGTTGATAATAAAGAGCACTTACTAACGGTTATACTGGCTGATGCAATAAATTTGGGTTTAACACGAATGGCTGAAGCCTGCCCAGATACGAGTTACAAGAAGTTAAGCTGGACTTCAGATTGGTTTGTCAGTGAGGAATCTTATACAAAGTCTTTAGCTGATTTAATCAATTTCCATCATCAAATGGAATTAGTCAGTAGTTGGGGAGACGGGTCCACCTCATCTTCAGATGGTCAACATTTTCCTCTCGGCAGTATAGCTAAGCCTCTAGGAGGATTGAATCCTAAGTATGGTAATCGGTCAGGACTTTTATTTTACACTCATATTTCTGATCAATATTCACCTTTTCATACGCAAGTAATAAATTCTAACGTCAGAGATGCGACTTACATGCTGGATGGTTTGTTATATCATAAAAGCGATCTCAACATTACGGAACACTTCACTGACACAGCTGGCTTTACGGATCACGTTTTCGGACTTTGCCATTTATTGGGGTTTAAATTCTCACCAAGAATCAGAAGCATTGGTGATCTTTCTTTATTCCCAATAGAAAAAAAGAACGAATGGAAGCATTTAACCCCACTTTTTGGCGACAAAATCAAGGTTAAAGAAATTAAAAAACAATGGGACGAAATATTAAGGTTGGCCAGTTCAATAAGAATGGGAACCGTGACTGCTTCATCGATGATTAAAAAGCTCGCATCTTATCCTAGACAAAACCGCTTAGCGCAAGGGTTACGAGAGATAGGCCGTATTGAAAGAACACTTTTTATCTTAAACTGGATCAAAGACCCTAATTTAAGAAAACGAGTTCAGGCTGGTTTAAATAAAGGGGAGTCGAGAAATGCCTTAGCTCGTGCAGTATTTTTTAATCGTTGTGGTGAAATCAGAGACCGTTCATTTGAGAATCAATGTT
>JAJPOQ010000150.1 GCA_021232515.1 Lentisphaeraceae bacterium | reverse complement strand
TTCAGACATGTCGAGCTAACGACATTGACCCATTTGAATATATCTCGGATACTCTGAGGAAAATTAATGGACATCCGGCAAATAAAATCCAACTACTTTTGCCACACAACTTCAAAAACTAAGGTTCATTTGACGCTTACGCTCAAGCTACCTAAATCAGAACCACAAGATCAAATTGAGGAGTATAAGAGGTTACACCCAAAGTGTGAAGTGAAAGTATATGAGTAGTCCTTTGCTTATATCGAACTTTCTCCATTGATGGCCAAGGCCATAGCCGCATAGTCACCTATAGACTCGCCTAACTCAGCAGGAAGTATTTGACAATGTGTGCTCATCGAATCCGTATTGATAACTTTATTCATAGTTTCATTTAAAAGCTCTTCACAGCGCAAATATATAGAGCCAATGACAATTGTGTCTAGGTCGAGAATATCTTTTAGTATAGCTATGCCTGCACCTAAATAATGGCCGCTTTCTTGAAATATCTCTAAACAAAAGAGATCTCCTTCTCTAGCGAGTTTAGCTATGTTTTTTGTACTATCCCCAAGCTGATAGAGAGTTTGTTTATTATAGGTTTTATAGCGTTGCTCTGCTCTTGCTGCAATGCCGGCTCCAGAAGAGAAGCCTTCAAGGCAACCAGGCTTATTTCTAATGTTGGGTCCATCTTTAGCTACACGGATAGAACCTACTTCTCCTGCGAGGAAGTGACTGCCTCGGTGTAATTGTTGATTAAGAATGAGGCCTGCACCCAAGCCTGTTCCAAAAGTGAGGAAAGCCATATTTTTACTTCCTCTGCCGGCACCATATTTCCATTCTGCAAGAGCACATGCATTGGCGTCATTGTCGGCAAATATGGGCAGTCCCATTCTTTCCTGTAGATTTTTGACTAGAGGGTAGTTATTCCATTTTTTTAAATGTGGAGAGTATATGATTGTGCCAGTTTGTGGGTTAAATGCAGCTCCGACGGAAACTCCTACAGAGGATATTTGTATACTTTTATTTACTAGTTTTCTTTTATTACTTTCAATCAGCTCAAGCATTTCTTCTGGCGGCTCATTTGCGGGGGAGGTGAAAGAAATACGGTCGATGATTTTGTTTTCTTGTAGCAATGAAACGGCGGTTTTAGTTCCTCCAAGATCAATGCCGAGATAGTATTTAGAATTTTTCATAATTAAAAGTACACGCGTTCAAAGTTTGTGGATGATTTGACGGCATATGTACTGCCGTAGCAAAATGTGATAACTTCTTCTTTTTCGAGTAAGCCTTTTGAACGCAATTCTTTTTCTAAAGTAAGGGTGTCGTTTCGACCCATTTTTTTCTGCCCTTCTTCAAAGTCTATATTTACTTCAAGAGGTCGAATCTTATAGATGTCACTCAAAAACTCATGTAATACATGACCACATGCATGACCGATCATAGCAATGATAAAGTCATTATCCTTTTGCTTAAAAGGTGTAAAGGAAATGTGACCTTTACCAATTTGAATATATGGAGTACCTCGACTTTCTAGTATCTCACGGCAGGGACTAAGCTGGTTTTCGTCTTCATCAAAACCACAGAGTATGGCGAAGTCATGTGGTGTTGGGCTCAACTTTATTAATCCATCTGCGAGAATGTAGTGAGACCCATCATCATTTGAGGTGGCTTGAAGTGAGTTCATAGAGAAGACTTCAGGAGTTGATAAACCTCGTATGGGCATGGCGTTAGTGGCGCCTCGACCCATATCTGCGCGAAAGTGGTTTGCTCCTATTCCTAGACCCAAAATAAATGTATGACCATTGTTTTTTATGGTACTTAACATTCCTTGAGCGATAGTATCCATTTCAGATATATTTTCTTCACGCAGAAAGTTTTTAAGTAAGTTTTCAGTTTGTCGTAGACTTTGCTCTAAGGAGATTTTGGCTGTGATGGAATCGAGAATACTTATGAAAACTAGATTGTGCAAATCTTCTATGGCCTCCATACTCTGACTCGATGCGATGATACAATTTCCTAGAGGCAGTACTTTTGCCATTTGCCCTCCATCTCGTCCTCCAAGAGCGAAAGACTCTGCTCCTTTAGAAGTAGAATAATCAAGAGCTTTGATGATGTTAGCAGAGTTTCCTGAACCAGAGATGGCGATGACCAGATCCTGATTGTTTAGGGAATCAAACTGTAGACCATTAATGAAGATGTTCTCATAGGATGAGGAGCTGAGTGTAAGTATGTAGTCTTCTTCGACTCCAGGAGTTTTTGCCTTAAAGCCTAACGCTCTACATCGTTGAGCCATCCATCGAGCATTGTCGTATGAACCGCCATTCCCCATGAAGAAAATTCTTCCTTGGCAATTTTGAATAGCATCTTTTAAGCGACTCATATCGTTCATGTTTAGGTTGTTAAAAGAGCTTAGTAAATCGATGCCTCCAGAGTGAATTCCGAAGTATTTTTTGAATTGGTTTTTTAGAGAGGTATTTGTCATTTTGGTACTCTGTTAATGGTGTTATATATATCGTAGATGATGGCGTCACCGTCTTTGCTTTCTACATCGACTTTTATCTGCATTTGCATAACTTCTTGTACGTCAAACTCCAGGTAAACGGTTTTCTCATCTTTCAAAAGGCTCGCTTTTTTTACCTTGATAGAGTCTCGCTGTCGATGATTTTTAGATTCTTTTATTAAGCCTGATTTAAGTGCTTTTTTATCTGGTTTTAAAGCGGAGAACTCACCAGATCCGTATTGTGGTCCCCAGAGATAATTCCAGCACTGAATCGAGTAGCTTGAGGTATCTTCAGCGAGTTCTTTATCTAATGGTGTAGTGAATTCAATAAATATACCTTTGGCACCAACTCGTAAGTTTTTGGGCATGTGTACTCTTTTACCGGTATAACGAACTCTTTGGAAGGCGGCTTCGAAAGCGGCGTTGGTTTGCCAGCCTTTTAAACCACAAATATAGAGCTGATTATCTTTTGGATTGAAGCGGCTTCGCATTGCACTTGATGCAAGTTTTACGGGAATCTTAAATACACCACCTTGTACTTGACCATCGACTTCATCTTTCATGACTTTATAAATAGAGCTTGTTCCATATGAAAGGTGTATAAGGTCGTTAGTAAAGGGCCCCCACTTATCATTTGTTACCCAGACTTGATCTCCACTTGAGTTGTCGACCTCCATCGGGAACCAACAAAGTGGTTTGTTATAAGTTTTGGTATTTTGATTTTTGTGAGCGACTGGCTTGACTCCTTGAAAAGATCCTGGCTTTAACCAATGGAGTTTACAGTGAGGAACCCAAGTACCTTCGTTATCTCCTGCAGTTAGCTGTCCGTCAGGGCTAACACCTATGCCGTTTGAGGCTCTCATACCCGTGGAGTAAACTTCTAGTTTGCTACCGTCTTTAGAAAGTTTAAGAACGGTGCCGTTATGCGGAGTTACTTTTTGGAAACCACGACCTCCTTTGTCTACTGGTGCCGCTTTAGCAAAATAAAAGTTACCTTTCTTATCTGTTTTAAGGTCAAATGAATACTCATGATGATTGGCTGTAGTCATGACTTCGTTGTTGAAGTTTTCGATATAGTCGATTTCTTCATCGTTGTTCAGGTCATGTAGTCGAGCAACCATGTCGCGGCAATTGACATAAATGACCTCATTGACGATTTTAAGCCCTAGAGGTTCATATAAGCCAGCACAGATCCTTTTCCAAGTAACAGTTTTTAAGTCATGCGTTATGTTTTTGATCAGCCAGACATCGCCATTCCAGGTAGACATCGCTGCAGTTTCTCCATCCTTAAAGAAATCAAATGCTCCTAACCTCATGCTGGCAAGCCAGGGGTTTTTAAATGGAACAGGGATGTTGTCGACGGCATATGGAGCATTATTTTTTGAAATATGACCGATGCTTTTTATTTTTTGCGGATACTGGGCCTTCCCTAGTTTTATGAGCTTGGAGAGATCTTCAATTTCTTGGATAGAAGTCTTCAATATTTGAGGTTTATCACCTTCTGTACTTATAACTTTAAAGGCAAGAGGGGAGTCGCCTGCAGGTATTTGAATAAAGACGCGATCTTGAGATTCTTGGAAATTCAGGTCTCCACCTATAATTGCAGTAGTAACTATATCTTTTTCTTCTGAAGGATTAGTCTTAAATACTGTCTTGCCATGTGAGAAGCTTAAAGGCTTTACAAAGTCACCGATGGCCATTTTAATATCTGTTTTTCGAGGGCCAATATTTATAGTCCTAGTAAAAACTCTATTTTTTGGTGTGCCTTCCACTTTTGGGCTTTCAAGGACTTCTGAATCACCAACAGTAAAGTTGATTGTGACTCGACTGTTATGTTTATAGATGCCTTTGAAGTGAGCTTGTGTACGTTTTATTGGTCCATGTGGGATAACTCTTTTATCTTCAAAGCTACCATTGTGTGTCCACCCAGGTAAGGCCTTACTTGTAACCATGAAGTCTTTATCTTGTTGGAGTGATGAATTGTGAGTTCCATCGTAAAGAGTGCCGATGAGATTTACTTTAGAGTGGTTAATTGAGGCGACTCGGAGTAGATCGGTATCGTATGTTATGGAGTAAGGGTCTAGTTCGTGACCTGTGTAAACAGTTAGTCCTTTATAAGCATAAGTATCATTTTGATTGATTTTGACTGTGCCAGTGATGGAAGCGCCAAGGTCGACAAGATTGTGCCAGCGCTCTTTAGGGTTTAAGTATTTGCGAATCATAACTCTTTCTATTGGCGAAAAAACATTTTCTAAAGAGCTATGTTCTACAGCGATGATATTTCGAAACTGAACTTTACTTTTTTTGTCGTGGTTTTGCAGACCAATGTGACCCTCTAAACCTTTGTTACCTTTAAAGATATTTATCAGTTCTCCATTTAGTTGGATAATTATATATCCATCTAAACAAGTAATTTTATAGTTATTCCATTCGCCCTTCCTTAATGGAATATGACTAGGTGCTTTGAGCCCATAGATCGCCCCAGTTGTGTACTCGGAGGCCTTATCACGATTTATTTGAATTTCATAACCATGCTTAATGGCAACTTGTGGATCATTGTCACACTCAGGAAAAAGAACAAAGATACCAGAGTTATGATTTATATTCTCCATTTTGAATTGAAGAGAGAATGTAACATTTTTAAATGACTTCTTTGTGTACCAAAGTAGCCCCATACCGCCTTCAGAAGTGGCGATGCCATGTTTGATGCTGAAGTTGCCAGGACCAGCTTGTTTCCAGCCCGTTTGATTATTGTTATCCAGTAAAATACTTGTTTGAGAGTGGAGCGCAGAGATGAGTGCAAGTAAGGCTATTAGTAGTGTTTTCATATACATCCTATTTGGTTATCATATACAAAAATCTACTTTGGTTTATGTACTTTGACTGTTAGTGATTAATTTAATACTATTAGTTTTTCGGCGTTGTAGTGTTATGTTTAGTGTTTGATAATATTATTTGGTGAGGATATGGACGATTCTATACTTAGTAATGCAAGGATTAGTGAATTCTTGGAAGTTTTTAACTACATGCCAGATACTTTCTTTTGGGTAAAGGGAACAGATGGGAAGTATGTAACGGTAAATGATACAAACTTACGGCACTATAACGCCCACCATGTTAGTGAAGTTCGAGGCAAGAGTGACTTTGATTATTGTGCGCGTTTTTTAGCTGAGATATATACCAATGATGATAAGTTAGTTCTAGCTGGCGAAGAGATAGTTAATAAGTTGGAACCTATACTTCAGAAAGATTGGTCTATACGATGGTACATGACCACAAAAAAACAGTTGCGGGATGAAAATGGTGAAGTCATAGGAACTTTAGGTTTTGCGAGGGAAGTGAAAGAAGGAGTTTATTCAGGGCTGTATGAAGAAGAAATGTCACAAGTCATTGAGCATATACAGCAGAACTACCATCAGAAAATACATATAAAAGAATTAGCGGCAATGGTTTGTCTTTCGGTAAGTGCATTTGAGAGGAAGTTTAAGAAGAATTTTAATGTCTCACCGACCGAATTTATTATGAATATACGAGTGAATATGGTTTGCCAAAAGTTGATAAATAGTAAGAAGGGAATTGCTGAGATTGCACTAGATTGTGGCTTTTACGATCATAGTTTTATGAGCAGTATGTTTAAAAGGTCATTAAATATGAGTCCCTCGCAGTTCAGGAAAGCATATCAATAAAAGTAGCTTTACTTAAGACTTGCTGAATAATTTATTCAGTGTTTTAAACCTTTATCAATCACTTATCCAATCTCATCAATTCGCTTTAACTTTCTCGTCTTAAAATATTGTATCCATATAATAATAGTGTGCCAAATAGCCTCGGTC
>JAJPOQ010000175.1 GCA_021232515.1 Lentisphaeraceae bacterium | reverse complement strand
TCAACACTAGGAGGAAGAAGAAAAGGTTGGTCTTGACTATAATCTTTGAATTTCTTCATGAGTTTATTTTTACAATAACAAAAAAGCGCCAATAGAAAAATCCATTGACGCTTTTTGAAGAGACTTTTGATACAGCCCTATTTTTTAAATTATTTAAAGAAGATTATTTTTTCTTCTTCTTAGGCTTACGACGCTTTGCCGCATGCTCTTCAGCTGTTAACCAAGGACCAGGTGTGAACTCTAGTCTCTTTGGATCTGGAAGTTTGATTCTGTTTGTTTTAGGACCGTAGTCATCTAGGTTTTCATTTAGCTCATCTTCAGAAACTGCTGAAGTTGGAACTCCACCTTTTGGAACTTCTTTGCCAGCTACCCAAACGATTGTATTTAGGATCAACTGACGATAACCGTCTAAAGCCCAGTTGTTGTGACGGTGTCCACCAGTGAAACCAGCACCACGGCTGCCATCTGGTCTTTCAGTCCCCCAAAGAAGAGCCTGTGGTTTATTGAGAGCGTTATAGCCGCCATCAGTCCAGATGTTATTTATACGAAGAAGGTTTTTCTTAGTAGGAGTCGCTGTACCAAGTGGGATCATTCTCTTGCTGTACTCAAGGTTCATGTAGAACTCGTCGATTGTGTGGATATGACCAACACCTTCACAAGTTTCGTGATCTTTGTTTGGCTTTATCTCAGCAGCCCAAAAAGGGTTCACTGACTGGCCATTTTTAAAGTATCCGCCAATCCAAGGTTTGAAGTACTTTTCTCCTTCAGCTTCATTTGGGTGAACTGCGTAGTGCATCATCATGCAACCAACGCCTTTCTTAACGAGCTTATCCATCTTCTCCCAACCATGCTTGATGACTTTTGTACCATCTGCATAAATAACAACGGCATCGGCGTCATCTAAAACTGACTCGTCTTTAGGCCAACCAGAGATAACAACAGCCTTAACTTTTACAGCACTCTGTTTGTTTAGGTGATTTGCTAATAAATGAGAACCGGCTTTAAACTCATGGTCACCAGATGCGTGACTTTTAGCTCCGTACAAAAAGACAACTTTTGCAACTTTTTCTTCTGCGACTGACTGGCAGCCCAACATTAGTAAGAGAGACGCTAAGGTGGCAAACCTTAAGATCGATAACTTCATTTCAAATATCCTCATTTATAAGTTCTCAATAACCTTCAAGTAGAAACTACTACTAGTCAATTCGCAATTATATCCAAAATCTCTCAGAACCACGCTATATTTTTTAAGAACTTCTTATTTTTTAACTTCTTTAAACTTCGATGCAGACCAAACTCGATAACGAACTTCACTGCCTACTGGTCCATAAACAACGATTGGCAATTTGCTGTTATAGCGGACTAACTGGCCTTGTCCCAAAACAAACTTTTCAATTTTTTTTGATCCTTGAGGAGGCGCCATGAGTGTACTCATGAGTAAACCTTTCCCTAGAATTTTGTACTTCGTATATCCCCAGCCTTTGACAACTTCAGACTTTATAGAGTAGCCAACACGGGCGTTGTTCACTGTATCAACCAAAGCCTTTCTGCCAGGAACTATTTCAACTTTATAGTTCATTTCATCGGTCAGTTTTGGCAGAACGATTACAAAACGTTCAAAACCTTTTTCTGCTTCTGGATAAGCCTTTAACTCCGGATGCTCTGCAGCAACACAACTCACCATCATTAGTACAAACAAGACTAAATACTTCATGCTAACTCCATAAATTTTTCTTTTTCTTGCTATATCAATGCACCAATCTCTTGTTTATTAGGTAGAAACAACAATTTAGTTACAATGCCAAGTGCTTATTATAATTGAATGCCTCTAAAAATCTTCTATCTTAGGCCTTCAATCAAGGAAAGGGTAAATCTATGAATAAAACGACTATCGCCACTTGGGCGGTCTCTCTTGCTGCGGCTTACTACGCAGGTTACTCAACAAGTTCAAATAATTCAATTGAGACAAATACGACCAATCTTCAACTCGAACAATCAAAGCAAGTATCACAAAGCTCCTCTCTCAAACTAGAAGCTACAAGTAAGAATACTAAACGTGCACCAAGAGCTGCAGTCGTAAAGCCTCCAGTAAAAGTTGTCATTGCCGATCTCAAAAGCTTACTCGGTGAGTCAGGAATGATGAATATGGATATGGCGGCTTTTGCCGAATCTTACAATCTCATAAAAGACCTTAGTGAAGATGAGCTTTTAGAAGCTTTGGGCATGTTTTCTGACGGCACTAAGAATCCTGCAGACATAATGCCGATCATGCTTATTTTAGGAAAGTACGCCGAGTATAATCCGCAAAACGCCATGGCTTACTACAAAGAAAATGCCAAGACTCCTCAAGAAAAAATGATGCTCCTTAGTACGGTTGTATCTTCTTGGGCAAAAGCAGACCCTGAAGGCGCTTATGATTGGTATATGAATGATAAAAAAGACAACCCAAGTGCGAATTCTGGAATAATGGGTGGCCAAACTTTAGGTGTAATGCAAATCTTCCAAGGGCTTGCTAAAAATGACATGAGTTCAGCTATAGAAAAACTTAAGAAACTCGATGCTGTTGGTTTCGAAGGTCAAATGGCTATAGCTGGTATAACGGGCTCTTTAAAGACAAAAGATGACTTCGTAAATTTCTTCGAAGAAGCAAAAGACTTTGATAACGATAAAGCAAAATCCAAAGCGCTTGCTGCATGGGCAATAAGAAATCCACAAGAAGCAATCGAGTGGACAGAGGGTTTGGAAGATGATAAGACCAAACAAACTTACAACAGCCAGATTTTTAAAGGGTGGATGAACACCAACCCTCAAGAAGCTGCAAACTGGTACATGGAAACTGCCGATGAAAAAAATAAAGATAGGTATGTTTCTCAAATCGTTCAAACATGGAGCTGGCGTAACCCACAACAAGCAATGACCTGGATTGAAGAACAAGAAGGTATTAAAAAAGAAGAGTCCATTGAGTCAATCATAAGATCATCAACTTACCAAAACCCTCAGTTTGCTATCAACAATTTAGATAAAATTAAAAATAAGAAGAAGCAAAAAAATATTACCCGAAAGATCTATTCTCAAATGCGCATGACAAATAAGACCAAAGCTAAAGAGTTTATAAATAACTCACCGTATAAAGAAGATATTCTGAAGAACTTTAAAGAAGAAGATCTCGGCGACTTCGACTTCACTCCATTTTAAGAACTAAACTTAGGGAGTCAGCAGGCTCCCTTAAAAATCATCGAAATCTAGATCGTCCAACTCATCTAAAAGCTCACTCTCTTTTTCCGTAAGCTCCAAAGCCATAAACTCTGTAGCTTCTTCTTTACTCAGCCCCCATATATTGATCAATATATCTGTTATCGTTTTTTTGGAGTCGTTCTCAAACTGACTAAAAGTACGTCGAAATAAAACTAAAGCTTTCTTAAATTCATCATCTGTCAAACACTCTACATAAAGCGACATAGACTCCCACAAAAACTTATTGTGAACTAAGTCTGCAGCGTTATATGAGATAAGTCCTTCGAACCAATAAATCGCTATATCTGAAGCTAAAGCTGGAGACAATCTGAATTGGAGTTGCTTGGCTAGATCTTCATCTGTAATCACTTTCTGATTGAGCAATAAAGCAAAAGCTAAGCCACTCAAAAAAGGATTTCTATTTGTTGCGTTAGACAACTCCTGCAAAGACTTTTGCCAACGACTCACATCTACTAAACTATCCACACTGTTGGAGATCTTTTGCAATCGATGCATTCCAGAAGCTATGTCTCCCTGGCGCTTTTCGTCACAATCTGCACTTTCCATAAGCAATAGGCAGGCCTCATAAAAAAGCTGACCTAAAAATGGCTCACAAGCTTGAGTATTAACTCTCCTGATTGAACCATACTTCACGAGATAACTCAACTCGTTACAAGTGTGGCTTAAGTCGAGAAAGTCCGCATCCGATACAGCTAGATTTTTCAGTTTATTTAGTATGTGAGAGATGATCGATTCGAAGCCGCAATCCAAGGCTTGCCTCAATAAACGACTAAGCATTACCAATTTATTGCATTGCTGTATTTCATACACAAATTTAGCAGTAACAGCGGCTTTTATAGTTTCTCCCCACAGAACATTTTCGACTAAAGCTATTTCACTTTCTGGTCGCCAGCGCACAAACCACTTTTCAATCCAGCTGGCACTTGAGTCTTCTTCTCTTGAGTCCGCAAAGGGGATTTTTAAGAACTTTAATTGATTGAAAAACTTAGATCTTTCTAAATCTCGAAACGCTGCTTTTGCCGTTTTAACTTGGCGGTTTTCACGAAGGTCCAGTTTGAGCTCTGTTAATTGGTCTGTCTTATAACGAGCAAGTTTTAACTCTTTTAACAGTCTCGAAAAGTCATCCTGAATACTAGTCATAACTAAACCTTCAGGAACAAAACCTACTGCACTGCCAATTTCGAGTTTATCCCAAATCTCTTCGCTGATGCTTAGAGGAACATTATTCATCATACAAGTTTGAACAGCAGACCTAAGATCTTCTAAAACAACTACGCCATTCTTTAAAGAAGCCAACGATGCAGCAAGTTGACCTGCATCTATAAGTTGAGCTGTTGAAACTTTGTATGACTTTTTCTTTAGTAACGCGGATGCCTCAGATATATACCGACTAGTATATCCAGTCGTTTTATCTTCTCTGGAGTTCCACATATGAGTAAAGTAAAGTGGCGACGAGTTACCCGCGCCATAGCCTGACTGTCTTGAAAGTCTAAAGTATGAATAAGGCATAAGTGTTATAGCACATTGATGAATCGGCAAAGAGGCAAGTTCTTTGTTTGTCATGATGTGTTCTTGAGAATCGATTACCGGAGCGTGATAAGCTCCAAGAATAAGCGCGATACTTGCTGCGGAAACACCAGAGTCGAGTTCGTCCTGTATGCAGCGACGCATATAAGACTCTCTGGTTAGATTTTCTAAATGGTGAAAGTTGGTGTCGCCCTCTTCTAACTTTCTCAAAGCAGCTCCAAGTCCCCATGACATTTCCCGAAAAGTCTCAGAACTATGCTGATGCTCAAAGTTTCTCTCCCAGTAAGAATCATAACTCGATTCTCCGGCATCTAGGGCTAATTCTTTATAAACATCGAGTCTATGCCTCTGTCCATGCTGAACCGGAAGGTCAACGCTCTCTTCGTCGAGTGCGAGGAAGGTCTTAGCGGGTAAGTCGATAAACTTTACAAGCGCGTCATTTTCAAAAGCCCACTTTATGGCAACATACTCAGGAGAGTAATCGACTAAAGGGTAAGCCAAGGTTCGACTCGATGATTGAGAATAAGCCAAGAGAGAAATGGGCAGCTTCACATCCTCATGAACAATGTACTTTAGTAAATCTGTTGCATCTGCGGGACCTTCAATCAGCACGACTTTAGGCTTAGACTTTTCTAAAGTTCCCAAGACAGCATTTGCTGCAGCCGGTGATAAGTGCCGAACACCTATGACTTCTATATCTGCAAAAGCATTCATCTATAAAAGTTGACGCGACGCTTCATAGATCGGACGCCAGTCAGCACCTCTTTTTTTAACGACGTGCTCTAAGTAGTCTTCCCAAACAACTTTATCTTTTTGTTCGTCTTTTAAAACAACACCATGCAAACCATTTGCCAAATGCTCACCAGTTACTTCGCCATTTCCAAAACTCCCGGCCATGGCCATAGCTCCAGTTAGAAGTGAAATAGCTTCTGCTGTCGACAATACACCAGATGGTATCTTCAATTTACTTTTGCCGTCTAAGGTATTTCCCTGACGCAACTCTCTAAAAACGGTGAGAACTTTCGTTACATCTTCTTCACTTGGTAACTTCGCCTGAATTGAAAGTGACTTAGCTGTTTCAGTCAATCGCTGTTTAACGATCTTTAACTCTGTCGGTAAATCAACTGGTGCAGGCAGTGAAACTACATTGAACCTTCTCTTCAAAGCCGCAGACATGTCGTTTACGCCTTTGTCGCGAGTATTTGCTGTTGCTATAACAGAGAAACCTCGTTTAGCAGCTATCTGTTTACCAAGATCAGGTATGGCTAAGTTCTTTTCGGAAAGGATGGAAATGAGTGCATCTTGTATCTCCGGAGCACAACGCGTGATCTCCTCAAATCGCAATATAGCGCCCTCTTCCATAGCCTTACATAAAGGGCTTTTTACAAGAGCTTCTTCCGAAGGTCCATTGGCAATCAGCATCGCATAGTTCCAACTGTAACGAATATGCTCTTCTGTTGTTCCTGCTGTTCCCTGAATGATTTTTTCGGAATCTCCACTTATGGCCGCGGCTAAATGTTCGCTTAACCAAGACTTGGCTGTCCCTGGCTCTCCAACCAACAACAAAGAGCGGTCGGTAAGTAAAGTTGCTATAGAGATCTCGATTAGACGCTTATGCCCAATAAACTTAGAGCTTATCGTTTTTGAACCGACTTTTCCGCCACATATATATAACAAGACAGACTTAGGAGACATAGACCAACCGTCTGGAATAGGATTCTTCTCATTCTTAATCAAAAAGTCTAATTCTTCAGCAAATATGTCTTCGGCAGACTGCCTCAGTAGATCACTCATGTAAACCTCGTAAAATTCATTGATAGATCTTACTTGTCTTTATTCTTATTTAAAGAACTGCCGATTCTCGATTACTATATAATCTTTGTTAGTTAGTCTAAAGAATGTCATTACTTATTCCGAAACCAGTTATAGTTAAAAAATCCGCAAAAAGTTATAATTAAAACAGCAAACAAGCTCTGCTCAAGATCCGCAAAAAGTTATAATTGGAGACACTCGAGATCTTCATACAAACCTTAGTAGGACGCCATAGTCAAAATAGGACTAAACCATTGATTAATAATGAATTACTTTAAAAGGTAACTACAAACTAATTCACTCTTCGAATTCACAAGGCAACAATTATTGACTTTTAAGGCTTTTATAAAAGTTTCCGCAAAAAGTTATATTAGAGAACAAACTCCACTTCTTCCGCAAAAAGTTATACTTAGAGGTATCATTAGCTCCTCCAATTAACTATAACTCATTTAGCATAAATACTTAATAAAATAAATAGGACGAGATAGAACATGTCGATATTCCGGAAGAAGTTATATTTACTAAATAACTTCCGCAAAAAGTTATAGTTACTCAGAGTCAGAAAAAAGTTATAGACAAAACTTTTCGGAAAGTGAAAAGAAAGCACATAGAGAGTCAGCTGCTTGTATCAGAAAAAAGTTATAGATACCTTTTTTAGGACAGTCATTTTTATAGAGTTCCGAAATTTTTATAGGTATAGGCATCTATTTTCCGAATTTTTTATAGGTTAGTTCCGAATTTTTTATAGGTTACACCCCGATTTTTCCGAAATTTTTATACATCTGAGAATGAATATTGTTGATTATTAGTTACTTATGACCCGTTAAAAGATATAAAAAGCTAATAAAAGATACTTAAAAGAAAGCTAGCAGTGCTTTTCTATTTTTATTAATTCAGAAGGACGAAGATAACTAAGAGCATAGTCGTTGACTCTTTTAGCAATCAAAAGGAATCAGATTATCGATTCTTTGGTTATTTCAGCGATTTCTTAGACTCTTACTGCCTTTTTATGGATATCTCTTTTCATAGAATCCACTGAAATCCTTTAGATCGCCTCTAAATGCTTTCTCTTATATACCAGACTAAAACTATAACTTTTTTTGGACCGTATTTTAAGCATAATTATCATAACTTTTTGCGGATTTTATGATCATCAAACTTTTGAATACTTAAAAATAGTTAACCTCCTCCTTAATTCTAGCTCAAAGAGCTCAGCGAAGTTTTTAATTATAACTTTTTGCGGAATCGATAAGCTTCATTTCTACCTCGTTTGTGTCACTACCCTGTTTCTAACTATAACTGGATTCGGACTTATAGCTTATTTTTAAAAGCTTTTATTTATTAGGATAAATTGAGTTTTTTAAACTATAACTGGATTCGGAAATGTTAGATGCGTATAGCAACATATAAATCCAACATAAGTTATATCTTGCAACTCTTTGACTCTTATTGTGGTCGATACAGTGGTGTGCTATGCATCTTTAACATCCAAAATAAGTTATATTTAGTTGTCTTACGCAACATTTATTTCCGAAGAAAGTTATAGATAGAGCGGGAGTTTGACTGTTCTATGGGATGTGGACATAAAAAAACACCCAAGTTTTAATTGGGTGTTTTTGAATCAGGGATGTGGAGAGTGTTAAGCGATCTTAGCTATATGCAGTTGATTAAGGGAAACGCAGTGTTCTTCCATCGGCTTTGCATAGTTCCATGAGGCGAATTCAGGAACCCACTTTTGGATGTACTCCATGTCCTCATCAATTTTCTCTGTTTCATCATATGTATTGTAAACTTTAAAGTAAGGTGCGGCTTCACAGCCAGTGCCTGCAATCCATTGCCAGTTACCAATATTTGATGCCATATCATGGTCTAAAAGTTTTTTTGAGAAATAGTCAGCTCCCATACGCCAATCTATCATAAGGTGTTTCACTAAGAAATTTGCAGTTATGATTCTTAAGCGTGCATGCATGAATCCAGTTTGGTTTAACTCTCGCATTCCGGCATCAACTAATGGGAACCCGGTTTGGCCAGTAGCCCATTTTTCAAAGTCCTTTTTATCATGACGCCAATGTATATCCTGATACCTGCTAATGTACTCTGTGTCCTCAGTTTTAGGAAAACTCAATAATGTAAAGGCATAAAATTCTCGCCAAATGAGAGCATTCAGAAATTGATCGTTCAGATCTTTAGATTGAGCGACAATTTTACGGATGCTTTGCAGGCCAAATCTGATATTGAATGATTGTTTACTAGTTGCATCCATCGCAGGGAAATCTTTGAACTGGTCATAGTTTTTAACCTTTAATAAATCTAAGTCTGATGGTAAAAAAGGAGTTGAACTCTTTCTGAACTGCAGGTCTTTGAAGCTTGGAAAAGGAGGGATCGTTATTTTTGTAAACTTCCCAAGTATATTTTCAGAGGGAAATGTTTCGATATTAGTTTTTTCAAACATCTTTAACCATTCAGGTTTGAAGGTCGAGAACTTATCAAGTTGCTTAGGAGATGCTTGTGTAAAGTCTTTGCCGCTGAAAATAAGGTGATCATGGAAAGAGTTAAAAGAGCGACCCGACAAATTTAGATTTTCCCTGATCTGTTTATCTCTTTCAATGCAAGATGGCTCGTATTCTTCATTGCAAAATACTGCGTCGGCATCATAGAGCGAAATGAGGTTCGAGATAATGCTCGAGGCTGTACCTCTTTGAACCATAATACCACTTCCACCCTGTTCTTGAATTTTGGAATTCAATTTTAACAGACTGCTAAGGAGTAATGTGTTTTTTCTGCTATTATCTGGACTTGCTTTGTCGTCCTCAAATATATAAACAGGGATAACCTCTTCATATCTTGAAAGAGTTTCGTACAAGCCTTTGTTGTCTTCTAAGCGTAAATCTCTTCTAAACCAAAAAATCGCGGGTTTCATTATTTTTATCTCCTGATACTACACAGTAATACCTGTAACTGAAAAAAACACGCTAAAATGAACGTTTTGAACGATTTTATTTGAAAGTGTGTGTATAGTATCATTAACCACACATTTCATAACGGAGGTAAATATGTTTGGATTTTTTGGAAGTAGCCCTAAGAAAAAACTTGAGAAAGAGTACAAAAAGAAACTAACAGAGTCAATGAACGCCCAAAGATCTGGTGATATTCAGGGTTACGCAAAGTTAAATTCTGAAGCTGATGCAATTTTACAGAAAATTCAGGCAGAGGAAAATAAGAAATGAAATTTAAATATAACTCATCTTGTTGAATGAGTTATATTTCGGCTTATAATTATTATCTTTGTGAATTATTAAGGATTTCAGAGCAGTCATTTTATGAAAAACGAATTAGAAATAATCAAAGGTAACGACCTTATTCAAGCTAAACGGAGCTTGCATCTTACGAGTCGTGAAAAAAAGCTTGTTTCTTACATGGTGGCTTGTGTAAGCCCATACGATGACGACTTTAAAGAGTATGCCTTTCCTGTCTCTGAGTTTGCTACATTTTTTAATATTACTGATAAGAATGTTAATAAAGAGTACGAGCGCATTGCTACTGGAATCATGTCTAAGCCATTTACCGTTGAAAATGACTTGGAGAAGTTTACTGCTTGTTGGTTGGCGGAAGCCGCCTACGACAAGAAAACTAAAGAGATGCGCTTTCGTTTTACGCCAAGACTCAAGCCTTACCTTATAAAACTGAAAAAGTACTACACGCGTTATCGTATGATAAATCTCATACACTTGGAGAATTGTCACTCTGAAGCGATGTATGAGTTACTCAAACAGTTTGAAAGTATAGGTCACCGCAAGCTTGAGTTGGAAGAGTTAAGGAACATTCTCGGACTTGGCAAAAAGTACCCTCTTTACTCTAACTTCAGGGCAAAGGTTTTAGAACCGACGGTAAGTGAGATAAATCAATTTACCGACATAAATATTTCATATGAAGAGATAAAACAAGGTCGACGTATAGCATCGATCCACTTTAAGATATGGGCGGATGTAGAAAATAAGTACTTGTCTGATGCTCTTAAAGATCACTCAGACCCTGGGACTGTCAAGGTAAGTAGCAGTACGGTAGAAGTTGAAGAGACTTATGAAGTCCCTCGCGAGCTACCTGAAGAGTTAAAACCAGTAATACAAAGACTTGTTGAAGACTTTGGGTTCGATATAACAGAAGCTATGTCGTTTGCTCATAAATTTGATTCTCAAAGAATTGTTGAAAACTTAGACATAACTGAAAAACGCGTTCGAGCCAATCAAGAAAAAGGTATTGAAACAGATACAACTAAATATGCTCGTAAAGCTATAGAGACAGATTTTAGACAGAAGAAGACTGGTCTTGAGTTGCGCTTAGAGTCTGAAAAGAAAAAGAAGAAATCTGAAAATAATACAGAAGCGATTCGAAACTTTTTAGACACTTACTATCAAGGTTGGTACCAAGCAAAGCTAGATGAGTATATCGCCAATGCTGGTGATAATTTTAAGGATGCTTTCCAAGACTACCTTGAATCAAACGATGACTTACTCATGCACACCGTTCGTGAAGCCTTTAAAGAAAAAGGTTTTGACGCGCCACTTGTGAAGAATCAATTGCGCATCTTCTACTCAGAAGAGCTGGGTTTACAAGAGAAGTTCAATATAGAGTTTTTTATGGATGACAATGGTTACTCAATTCGCCCAACAGACACTGGCGATGAGCTTTATAAGTTTGGTAAAAAAATCAACCTTTAGTACTCCCCTCACTAAAAGCTTGTATCGGCGTTTGAATAACTTATATTTTAGTTACAACAAATAGCTGACGGTCTACCATGTTTAAATCACTTTTGGTTTCCTTACTTTTTTTTCTATGTTCCTGTTCTATGGATTATCATAAAGATAGTTCATCACAGGATTCTCCTAGAAACTCGCGTTCAAGTTACGATTCATCCTTTGATCGACGTTCTGGCGGTTACTCATCGACTCGCGAAAGGATGTTAAATCAGGATTTTAAAGTGCCAGCAAGTGAGTCTTCATCAGTGGCACCGACACCAAGAGTTGAGCCAGCTAAAAAACAATGGGTTGACCCGAATAAAGACATTGCGAAAAAGTACCCTTTGAAGAATGTCGAGTATCAACAAATTTACGATATGGTGAAAAGCCAATTGACCGCTACTGGCGGTCTTTCTTACATCAAACAATTCAATTCAATTTTAGTTTTGGATAAGCCCGCGGCTCATGAAAAAGTGAAGGTCATACTAGATGCTGTTGTGAGAGATGCAGTAAATATCCGTATAGATGTTGAGTTTGCCGGTATACAGGCTTACGATGATTACGGAATCTCGGTAAAGCATAATGGTATAAACATAAAGAATGGAAGGATCAATTGGCCAGATAAAGCTCGTGTTGATATAAGAGGTGCTTCGGGAAATCAACAAACGAATACCAAGCAAATGTTGACGACTATGAGTGGTCACGCAGCTAATCTTTGGGTGACAAAAACCGCTGTTGATCGTCAGTTATTTGATCAGTATAAGTTCATCCCATTTTATGGACGTCGTGGCGGTCGCGCCGTCATCATCAACCAACCTCAATTAAGAGATGTTGGAGCTTCACTTTATATACTGCCAACTTACAGCGATGACGGCATGGTAACGGTTGAGCTATTTCCTGTATTAACTACTGAAGTAGGCGGCAAACAACAGTCGTTTCGAGTTGAAAAGGTATCAACTAAAGTGACTGGTCGACCCGGACAAAGGCTATTTTTAGGTGGAATGGACAAGTCAACAAAAGGCTTTTTTACTAGCATTTTTAATCCAGTGGGTGTGAGAAAGCAGAATATAACTGATTTAGTAAATATATATGTTACACCCTACGTCATGAAAAGAGGAAAGAGAAGATGAGTTTTGGTTCGTTAAAGAACTTAGTTATATTAACCGTTTTTATAGCTCTGTGTTCTTGTTCAACTTCGAGAGTTAAAGTGAATTATAACGATGAGGTCGACTTCCTCGACTTCAAGACTTTTGCTTGGTTGGAACCTATGAAAAAAGACAAGAAGAGTTACATAAGTTTGAGTGATCAATCCGTTAGGAAAATGATTAATGAAGCATTAAAACTGAAAGGTCTCAAAGAAGCTCAAGCTTCAAAAGCTGATGTGTTTATAACAACAAATCTTACTGAAAAAGAAAAAGTTAGCTATAATTCAAATCCAGCTTTTTTTAACTCAAATCCAGCTTTCTTCCATTCATATTATCGTCCTTATTGGGGGTACTCAACACATTGGAGTGCAGGTCCCGATTATTATACCGAATCAACATTTGTATTAGCTTTTGTTGATCCTAAAACTAAGCATTCTCTTTGGGAAGGATACGCTAAAGATAGTAGTTTTAGCAGTATGAGTGAAACAGAAGTTCAAAAGATCGTTGATGCGTTTTTTAACTACTTCCCTCCTCTGCCAACTCCGGACTTTGAAGGCTATGATAAGCTTGAGGATGTGAAATAATTAAATAAGTCATTAATTATTGACTTGTTGCATTGCTTCAAGCATTCCTCATTTATGATTCTATTTCTCTACTTGAATTAATCTTTATCTGAATTATTAGGATAGCGATTAATTCAGGTACTTTATGAACTATACTTTTTTATCAGTTAACTGCTCCTATTCGCATACGTCTATGGCCTATCATATTTTGAAAGGTTATGCAGACCCGGATGAGTTGCATGATTGGCAAATGGTTGAGTGTTCTATAAATGAAAAGGTCGAGCGCGTTTTAAGACAGCTCTCTAAGACCGAGCCAGATTTCCTTTTAGCGTCTTGCTATATCTTCAATCACAAAGAACTCTTTGAGATACTGCGTCGTTATGTTCTCGTTAATCCTAGTGTTAAAGTTATTCTTGGTGGTCCAGAGTTTCTTGGTAACAATGAAGAGTTACTTCGAAAATTTCCTTGGATTAGTCTTATCGTTCGTGGTGAAGGTGAGATACCTCTGAAAAGAGTTGTTGCTGCTGAAAAGTATGATCGTATTCGTGGTCTTTGTTGGATTGATTCTGAAGATCGCTACAGAGACAACGGGACTGCTGATTTAGCGGATATGGAAGAAGTTATTCCTCACTACAATAAGCTCTTTGATCCAGATCGACCTTTTGTTCAGTATGAAACTTCTCGTGGCTGTCCTAACCGTTGTACTTTCTGTACTAGTTCTTTGGATCCTGTATTGCGTTATATACCTCTTGAGGAAGTTCGCATACACTTACAGCGCATTCAACGTGCAGGTATAAAAGAGGTTCGCATACTTGATAGAACTTTTAACAGTAAAAATAGTCGTTCAGTCGAATTGCTGAATATGTTTAGGGAAGAGTTCCCTGAGCTCCGCTTTCACTGTGAAGTTGATCCGGCTTTTATACAAGAGACTTTCTTTGAGGCTCTGGAGTTGGCTCCTAAAGGTCAAATGCATATCGAGACTGGTTTACAGACCTTTTCAGAAGAGACTTACGATATAGTTCAGCGTATTGGTCCTATGGATAAGACTGTCTCAGGTCTTACTCGCATATGTGCTTTGCCAAATGTAGAGGTTCATGCGGATCTTATCGGCGGTCTTCCAGGTTGTACCGTTCAAAGCCACTACGAAGACCTTATGACTCTTTTTAAGATGAAACCGCATGAGATACAGTTAGAGAACTTAAAGATCCTCCCTGGTACTCCTCTGGCTAAACGTGAAGAGTTAATCCACTCCCCTACTCCACCATATGAGGTTTTGCGCACAGATACTATGACATTTGAAGATCTTTGCTCAGTTAGTAATTGGTCTAAGATGCTTGATTGGTTTTATAATTACTTCCCTATTCAGAAAGTTTTTATTGAGTGCTGTAATAGCGACTATGACTTTTTCTCAAATTTCCATAAATACTTGGATGGTGTTGGTGCTTTTGATAAGCCTTTAAGTGCCAAGAAGCGCTTTGAGTTTTTTAAAGACTACTTAGAAGTTATTAACGATTCACTTCATTTAGAGTTACTCGCAGCGGCTTGGTATGTTGCTGGGTTTTCTCCAGAACGAGGATTGTTTCCTGCTACTTTATATCGTGAGGATGACTTCCCTGAGAACTCTGTTTTCCTAATTGGCAAAGATCACGAAAAATGGCATAAGCGTTATGTTTACTCAACGCCTTCTTCTACTCTTTATGTTTCATACAGTAAAGGTATGATCAACGACTCTTCTACTTCTATTTCAGTGCATAAATTAGCGCTTTAATTTTCTCCATTTCCCTTATTCGTTTTATCTCTATTTTTCTGTTATATTGAATAAGTCAATAATGAAATACTTATTTATAATATAAAGTAAAAGTCAATAATGAAATACTTATTAATTTAAATAATATATTGTATGTTTGAGCACGAAAGTTACGAGAAATAGGTCAGGGGAAAGTCAAGAGAATTTAAGAAAAACTACTGAGGAGCTGGAAGGTTTGGTAAAGATGAGAAGTAAATACGTAATGTATCGTTCTGATCAGTGCAGATGATAAAGCTTCCATCTGGGCTAAATGAACAGTTTTGCAATGGAGAGTATAGAGACGGTAGGGCAAAGAGCTCTTCACCAGTAAGTGCATCCCATATATATGGAGTGTTATCACTGCTATTTATAGTGATCAAACGCTTACCATCAGGTGATAAAGAAGAGTGAAAAACATCGTCTTGAGGAGAGTGATTAAACTCAATTCTTTTCATCGTATTTAGGTACTGGACGAAAACCTTATTATCACGAGAAGTTGTGATAGCAGCAGGGCCATCTGGAGTCATCTGAGAATCTACATGGAAGATAGAACGCTTGTGACCAGAGTGGAAAAGCTCATTGAGTGTAAGTGAAGCTAGAGAGTATTCATAGATGATGTGACTGGAATCAACTAGAAGAAGCTTATTTGGAGAGACCCAGCACAGGTCTATGAAGGTTTGTTCAGGTAGGAGCGCCTGCAGTTCTGGAGACTCGGTAAGACTCTTATAGAGATAAAGCTTGTTATCAGAAGAAAGCATAGCTGTGCTAAGTCCATCTGGTGAGATATTCGCAGTGTGTGGAGCTATATCTAGAGAGCGCATAACTCGACTATTTGAGTTCAATTCAATAATTATGCCATTATGTAATACAATAATAAAATAGTCGAAATCTTTAACATATTTAAATGACAGGACCTCTTGGTTATCAAGAGGGTAGTTACTTGCAAGTGGTTCAGCCGACATGGTGCCATTCAAATCAATCTTGTGAATATCCCCTTTTGAGTCAAGGGCAAAAACATATTGTGAATCAGAGGAAACAGAATAAGCTTTTAAGCCCTGGAATAAGTAGTCACGCTGAATGTGATTACTAGACGATTGATTGTCAGTGATAGAGTGGATACTGCCTGTTTTATCTGCAGACACAGCAAAAAGTTTTGATAACTCTTTCGAAGAGCAAAGAGATGTAACTGTGTCTGAATGAACTTTGATAGTCTTTTCAGGCGCATCAGAGTAAGGCTCTGAAAGAATGATTTGTTTATCCTTAGAGGCAGTGGCGATAAGATTTAAACTAGGTAAGTAACTGACCGAAGTAACGTCGGCTTTATGTAAGGTGTTATGCCACTTTTTACCCGTCTTAAGATTCCAGATAATCATGGACTTATCTTTAGAAACACTAACAAGTTCATAGTTACTGATGAAAGCTATATCGCGGATGACGTCTTTATGCGAACGGATCTTACTAAACTCAGGAGTAGAGAGTAGGGTGGCATTTCCAGCATATTGCCAAATACGCGGAGTAAGAGTCCAGCCAGAACTCGCCATGGTGACACCATTCTTAGAAAAAGACACTTTTGTGCAGCGGATTCCTTTCTTGTGAAAATAGGTACTGACAGGAATTTTAAATTCTTGCTTCTTCCAGTCCCAGAACTTTATGGCTCCGGTATCATCACAACTAATCAGAAACTGACTGTCAGGTGTGAATGATAAGTGACGGATTGGTTTGCTTGAGCCTCTGAAAAGTATATCTGGTTTACTGGTGTTGTTAAGTGAGAAGTTCCAAATGCGTATAAGGCCATCTGAGGAGGCTGTGATCACATTTTTATCATCTGGTGAGAATATGGCGTGTTCAACGTCAGAGATGCCTTTAGAGGCGTGCTTGAGGGTTGATATAAGGTTTCCTGTACTTGCATCCCAAACTTTCGCTGTATCGTCCCAGCTAGCCGTTATAGCTAACTTCTCGTTGTTGGATAAAGTCACACTTGCTATTTCTTCTTTGTGTCCAACCAGCGGTTGGTAGTCAGGTAGGGACTTTAAGTAGAGGTAGCCCCATTCCCAGCCACGTAAATCAGAGGGGATGGACTCTAAGGATTTCATAGAAGATAAATAGGATGAATTGCCTTTGCGAATGCGAGTTGCGAGCTGGCTTATTTGCTGGTTCGTACGGCTGATTCTGTTCGCCATATTTATCAAACTACGCTGCTCTTTGAGGTTGTTAAGCTCACTTTGTTGAGTCGATATATCGGACATGAGTTGATCTCTTTGACGTTGTAAGTCATTGAGCCTTAACTCATTTTTATCTTCACGAGCCTGTTGGCGCAGTATGATGATCGTAAATAGTACGGTAATTACCACAGTCAATAATGAAATAATAGCTAGCGTTTTTGCATACTTAAGTCGCTGTCTATTTCGAATAACATCTTGCTTGCCTTTATCGAGCATTGACTCTTGCAAGAACTCTTTCTCTCGACGAGTAAAGTAGTCTGGGTATTGGGCCATAAGTTGAATACCCTCACGTAGGAGTGAGCCACTTAACAAGTGTTCTTTCTTTTCTTCGAGAAGAGCTTTCTCCCAAATACGCAATGGCACTTCGAGGTTAGACTTAAAGACTAAGAAGTTCTCATGTTGTTGAGCAAGCTTAGTGATCCTTGGCCAAGAGCGAATGAGGGACTCGTGACTTACACTAACGACGGAGTTTTCATTTCTTCGACTGACTGTAAAGAGTCGATTGGCGACAAAGTGGTCGATGATTTGTCGATAGAGAATGTTGTCGTAAGCTTCGTCGAGTGGCATCCAGTTTCGAATAAGATTCTTTTCTCTTGTGTAGGACATGAGTTTAAGAATTACAAGAGGCAGAGCTTTTTGGCATTCTTCAGGAAGACTGTTTAAAGTATCTTCAGCTCTTTGCGAAAGTGCCCCTGCTATGCCTCCAAGTTTTTTATACTTGTCCCAAGTAATTATACCTTCATCGGTGATGCCATCATAAAGCTCAGTTAATAAAAACTCGAGTAGGGGAAGGCCTTCAGGAGAATTTATGGCTTCGCGACAGAGACTTTGTTCTAGGCCCATACCAGTTTCAGGGTCATCTTCAAAAGTTAAACCAGCAGCTATAGCCGGGTAACGAATGATCTCATTGAGCTCGTACTCACTTGGCGGGAAAAGTTGTAGAAGGCCTTGTTTGCTCGTCAGGTTTTTGACGGTAGGCAAAGTATCAAGAGCAGGTAAGAAGTCACTTCGAAGAGTACAGATAACTGAGACGTTTTGAAACTTGCACAGGCGCTCTAAAAATTGATCAAAAAGCTGACGTTGACTACTTTCATTTTCATAAGAAAAGAACGACTCGAGTTGATCGAAAAAGAAGATCATTCCAGATTGCTTAACTGGCAGTCCATTTGAGTCGGCGGCGGAGATAACCCACTTTTCTATTTCTTCATCTGTGATCTCTTGGCTCAAAGATTCATCCAATTCTATATGGAGCTTTTCATGTAGAGATTGGCGAATTTGTTCTTGCCAAGAAGACTTTTTTGTATTGAACTCAATAATGTGGTAATCCCACAATAGCTTACTTTCATACATCGGGTACTCAGTAAGAATGGGCAGGACGCCGGCGCGAACGAGTGAACTTTTACCACAGCCACTACTACCGTGAATTAGCAGTATGTCGTTATTTGTCGCTCTTTGCAGTCGTAATAAATCAAGAGCTCTAGAGATGGCAAAAGTACGTCCAAAAAAGACAGGAGCGTGACGATACTCAAATGTCTTAAGGCCTATATATGGCGCGCCTTCCCAAGATCTTTCGGGTAAGCGACGGCACTCTGGGTAAAGTGTTTTAACACTTCTTCTAAGAAATCTAAAAAAGTGTTTTTCGAGTTCGGCGAGATCTTTGAATTCAAGAGAAATAAAAGAAGACTTTTGTAGGCTTTGAGAAAGATTCGACTTTCGTAAATTCTCTTTGGCTGGGAATAAAGGGTCCTTGCCACTTTTGAACAGGCAGTACTTCAGGCTTTCGTTTTCTTCTTCGATTAGATCATCGATAAATACTTTGTTATTCCAAAGCAGTAAAAGAACGACGTCTGCATCATCTTGATAACCGTAAGTCGTCGCTATATCTAGACCGCGACCGTAGTAAACTTTGAAGTTGCGGATCACTCTATCAACGATAGCTCTTTCACCTTGGCAGTCATCGCCGATGATCAATGACAGCTTAAGTTTTGGCGCAGGTGTTGTCAGCTCCATGAGAACGTGGTGAATTTCTTCAATCGACGGTCTTAGTCTTGGTTCCAGAGAAAGGGCTCGAGTGATAAGCTCACTGACTTGTCCTTTAAGTTCTGGAATGAAATCTTCTAAAAGAGTTGTTTTGCCTCGCAGGCATTTTTCTTTTATCGCTAGAAACGGTTCATCTAAATCGTCGAGGTAACTGTGTCGACCACTGATGATGTAGAAAAACATAGTGGCAAACGAGTAGACGTCTGTAGCTTTCGTCAGGTCATTTGCTTGAAGCTGTTCAGGAGAAGAAAAGGCAGGAGTTCCATGATAAGAGTCATCTGTACTCTGTTCTTCCAAAAGTCCGGCGATACCAAGGTCGAGTAGTTTCACTTCTCCATTTGGTTGAACCATAACATTTGCAGGTTTGAGATCTTTGTGAAGTATATCTTCTTTATGAAGAGAGGAGATGATCTGAGCAGTTTTTTCTAGCAGTTTGAGTTTTTCTTTCAGACTACAGTTATTTGTCTGCACATACTTATCGAGAGTTTTACCTTTAACCAAAGGCATAGAGAAGTAAGTCCACTCGCGGCCTTGTTCATCTTTATCGATACCACAGCGATAGACGGTGATAACGCCAGGAACATCTAGACTGCCCAAAAGGGCTAACTCATGTTTGTAGAGCTCACTTTTATCTTGATCTACATCTACAGCAACAAACTTAAGTGCTTCTTCACGACCAATTTGTTTATTAAAAGCTCGGTAAACTGGAGAACTGTCTGGCTCAGAGAGTCTTTCATGGAGTAAGTATTGGCCAAAAGTAGTGTTACTACCAGGTTCCAGTGAAGGCTTTTCACTGACAACTTTTCCACCCCAGGGAGGCGATATTTTGTTGGTAACTATTTTTTTTGTAGCCATAACTTCCAATATAAGAGAGAAATTTCTGTAAAAACCGATTACGTATACATATATTGTCTTTGATGGGAAATTTCACTTACAGGTAAAAGAAAATTAGATGAACACACTTCACCTAAAAGGTTTGATTCAGGAAATCAAGCAAAGCGAAGAGAAAGAAAAGCTTGAATTCAGGATTAAAGAATTAACCCAATTAACCGGTGAAAATTCTAACGATGACCTTACTTCCGAACTAACAGACTTGAAAGAACGTCTGACTGTTTTAGAGATAGAAGAAAGTAAGAGAGCCGAAAAAAGTCTTCAAGAAATTTTTCTCGAGTATTATCCTTATATTCGCAAATGCCTTCAACTTAGAAAGTGCCCTGCGGATATAATTGATGACCTAACTCAAAATGCCGCCATACGTATTCAGCGTAGTTTACGCCGTAATCGATTTAAAGAAGTCAGTATGAAAGGCTTCTTAGCTTGGATGAGAACCATCGTTCACCATACTTGGGCTGATCATTGGGAACAGCAGCGTCGTTTGCAACAGATCCGTGAAGCTGAGTATCAGCGTTACACAGACAACGACTCTTGGGCCATTCGCAAAGACTGTTTTGTCGATGCAGACTTGGTATCGCTTATTTTTCCCAGAGCAGTTCGCAAAGTTTTTGAAGAAGTGACTTCCTTAACTTATCGCTCAGTATGTATGAGAATCATTGAAGGTCGTTCACCTGTTGAGGTTTCTGAAGAACTTGGAATAAGTTCAGATGTAGTCGATAAACAGAAAAGCCGTTTTAAGACTAAGCTCGTTCGTACAATCGAGGGACTTTATCGCGAAATGAATTCTCGTTTGGAAGATACTATTCCAGATACTCCGGTTTTTAGAAAGATCCTCGGTCGCCAAGTTGATGAGATATTTAACAATGACCAACTACAACCGTTGACAGTTAGTGTTTCTCCTGAGATAAGTGGAAGACTGCAGTGGGTTCAAGAACAGTTGGACCGTATAGATGTTCCGGAAGACGATGACTGGGTCGTTGTTTTTTATGAAGATAAGATCGATAAGTTTAAGTTAACTGAAAATATCGGCATTGGTTCTAGGAGTGGTTTCCGTGAAGGGAATCGCATAGTTCTGGAGTACGGAGAAGAAGCTGGCTTATCAGGTTTACACGCCATGTTTGAAAAAGACGGTGACTACTGGATGGTCGTTGATCAGCACAGTACAAACGGTGTTATGAGAAACAATAAAAAGGTCGTCAAGGAT
>JAJPOQ010000115.1 GCA_021232515.1 Lentisphaeraceae bacterium | reverse complement strand
CAAAGCGCGGTGTATTTTGATTATCGGAGTAATTGACCTGAACAAAACGAACTCCCGCTTCAGATAAACGGCGCGCCATAAGGCACATCTTACCATATTGTTGAGTCTCTTTGTTATTCACACCGTAAAGTTCTTTGATATACTCTGGTTCATTCTTCAACTCTAAAAGTTCGGGTGCTTCTGTTTGCATAGCAGCGGCCAATTCAAAAGACTTCATCGCTGTTTCTAACTCTCCTCGCTGAGAAGATTTTTCGACTTGGAGCTTATTTAATTTAGCTAATAATGAAAAATGCTCTTCTTGAGTTTTACTGTCGCGAATCTTGTCTTGTAGAAACTTGATAGATGCCTTTTCAACTGGCATACCTGCGTGACCGATTGCTGACCCTTGATGATGCGATGGTAAAAATGCACTGCCATAGTTCCTTTGACCGCCCATAAAAAGTGGTGGATGAAGGGTTACGAACGATGGCAAGTTTTTATTCTCTGTCCCCAAGCCATAACTAATCCAACTTCCGACAGATGGACGCAGCTGATTCGTTGAGCCCGTGTGCATAAATAATGTTGATGGACCATGAGCTATGCCCTCTGTATGCATGCCATGCATAAAGCAAAGCTCATCGACAATTTTTGCCTGATGCGGAAAAAGTGAAGAAACATACTTACCACACTCTCCGTGCTTTTTGAACTTCCAAGGAGAAGCCATGAGCTTTCCCTTTTCACTAGCTTTGCGATTCTCAAAACGGAAGCCTGTGTAGTTAAATTCTTTCTTATCACTTTTTTGAAGGGTTGGTTTATAGTCAAAAGTATCTACATGCGATGGCCCACCATGCATAAATAGAAAAATAACTCGTTTCGCTTTGGCTAAATGATGGGTTAAGTGACCTGCTGATTTTGATTCTCCCGCCATAAGGGATGAAAGTGCTAATGAACCAAAACCGCATGCTGTCGTCTTTAAAGCTTGTCTTCTATTCATGAAATTCTCCTTAATCTAGGTATCTAAAATCGACAGAACAAAACATGGCGTGAAAAATAGTCTGCCAAACTTTTTGTTCTGAACTGGGGGTTTTAAGTAAAGGTTCAAATAAAGCTTTTTCAGAGGCTCTTAATTTGCGTCCATAAACTAAAAGGGCTGCTTGCTGCAACTTCTCTTCTTTTGAAAATTTCACAGAATCAATGAGTAAGTTTTGAGCTGCTAATGCTGACTGATTTATGATAAAAGGACTATTCATCAAAAACAAAGACTGACTCGGTAAGTTCGTTGTAGTCCGTTGACCTCTTAGAGCACTCGCATCTGGAAAGTCGAAAACTTCCAAAAGGTGATTCCTCCCCTCTTCTCTTAAAGTCGCCAAGTAGATGCTGCGTTTATTACTAGTTTGCAGTACATCATACGGCAGAACGCCATCCACTCGAGTAGTGTCAAGCTGACCACTTATAGCCAGAATAGAGTCGCGAAGAGCTTCCGCCTGTAAACGACGCTTTGGATAGTAACTCAACAACTGATTATCTGTATCCACTCCTTCAAGTTGTAGCTTTCGTTTAGTGCTGCGCTGATAAGCTTCAGAAAAGATTATCTTCTCTATGAGTCTTTTAGTCGACCATGAGTTTTGCATGAAACCGCTTGCTAAAAAATCAAGTAACTCCGGGTGACTTGGCTTCTCTCCAGTCGTGCCAAAGTTATCTACACTTCGCACCAAACCTTGACCAAAAAGCTGAGCCCAAACTCTATTCACATAAACTCGACTTGTGAGAGGGTTCTCTTTAGCTACGAGCCAATTTGCCAGCTGTAAGCGGCCACTACTGTCTTGGGGAACATGTTCTGCGCTTACTTGAGTTAAGAACTCCTTTGGTGCTCCACGCTCAACTTTATCGCCTTTGTGGTCTGCAACACCTCTTATATGTATGTAGGCATTAGAGAATTTCTTTTTATCATTTAAAGCTATAGCCACCGGCATCTGACTATCTGCTTTAACCAAACGCGCAAACTCTTGGCGCTTTTGCTGAATCTCTTTCACGGCGCCTTTATTGCCAGATTGAACTTCACGCTCAAGTTTAGTTATTCTCTTTCCAAGATTTCGATAAACCCCAATGTTTTTCACTGCCGCTTTTACACGCTCTTCTGTAGCTCCTGGCAGGCCATAAACCGTTATATTCGACGTGCTCGCATGAGTCATGGCATCTGTATTTTGGAAAATGGCCGCCATGCGGTAATAGTCTCGAGTCGTGATCGGATCAAACTCGTGATCGTGACAACGGGCACAACCAATAGTCATGCCTAAAGTTGATTTCCCCAAAGTATCGAGCTGCTCGTCTACATGATCTAAATCCAGTTGTTCTTTATTCTGTAAATCTAAAGGTTTTGCACCCATCGCCATAAAACCAGTGGCGATTAAATTCCGAGCTTTGTCCTGATCATTTTTAGCTTCGAGTAAATCTCCGGCGATCTGCTCTCTCAAGAACTGGTCATAAGCTTTGTCTTGGTTAAATGAATCAATGACATATGACCGATAACGCCAAGTAATGGGAATAGGGTAACTTCTTCCACCGCCAGCGGTTTCAGAGTAGCGCACTAGATCGAGCCAAAAGCGGCCCCATTTCTCTCCGAACTGAGAAGAATCCATCAAGCTCTTAGCTATTCTTTCATAATTTTCAGGAGTTGGTGAGCTTTTAAAGTTTTGAATTTCCTCCGGTGTTGGAGGTAAACCTGTAAGATCAAAATAAAGTCGGCGAAGAAGTGACTCTGGTTTTGCTTTAGCTGATTTTGTCAGACCAACTGCGGCTATTTTTTGATTTAAAAATCCATCAATAGTCTTCTGAGTAAAGGCACTTTTTTTGATTGATTGAAATGACCAATAGTTTTTACGGCCATCTACCATTTTAGCTCTTTTCTGAGCCACACCTTTCACTTCACGTGGATCAACAGCACCATCTCGCACCCACTTTTCAAAGTCTTTTATAACTTGCTCAGGGAGTTGTTTCTTCTCCGGCATCTGCAAATCTAAGTCTTTATAACTTATAGCTTTTATAAAAAGACTTTGTTCTGATTTACCGGGAACTATCGAAGGTCCAGAGTCACCTCCGGTAAGAAGAGCTTCTCGCGAATCAACAAGCAAGCCTCCTTTGTGTTTACCCGACTCAATCGAGTGGCACTTATAGCAGTGTTTAATTAAAACAGGTCGAATATTTGATTCAAAGAAAGCTAACTTTTCTGAAGCCAAGCTAGAGCCAAGTAAAACATAAAAAGCTAACAGGTTAAATTTTAAATTTTTCATAGCGCATCTCATAAATGTTTTTATTTTGATGCGGTGTTATTGCCTTACCCCAATATTTTGGACACTAGCTTTTTAAAATTTTGTTTCTTTAAGTAAAAAATGTATAGAAAAGCCGACTGACGAATCAGCCGGCTTTATATCTTTCTTGTAGGTAAACTTTATTCGTCCTGATCGAAGAAGTCTGGTGGAAGGTGAGCTTGGAAGTTTGTTTTATCCGAAGCCTTCATGAAAGCCTCAACAGCAGATATACGACCTTCTTGAAAAAGTCTCTGGAGATCATTATCCATTGACTTCATACCTTGACCTGATGAAGACTCTATGATTGAACGAATATTGTTCAACTGACCTTCTCGGATAAGGTTTGGGAGTGCATCATGCTTCAAAAGTATCTCATGTGAAGCACAGCGCTTACCATCAGTCGTCTTACAAAGAAGCTGAGAAATGACACCCACTAAAGTTTCGGCTAACATTGTTCGTATTTGTGACTGCTCTTCACCAGGGAAAGCACCTATAACACGGTCAATTGTTTTCGGAGCATTGTTTGTATGAAGTGTACCAAAAACCATAAGTCCCATGGCCGCGCATGAAAGTGCCAGTGAAATAGTTTCCGGGTCACGCATCTCACCAACAAGTACTATGTCTGGGTCAGCGCGCATAGCACCTTTTAGTGCATTATTAAACGAGTGTGTATGATCGTTAACTTCTCGCTGAACGATAACCGACTTCTTATTTGGATGGACGAATTCAAGCGGGTCTTCAATCGTTACAATATGCTTATTAAAGTTTTCATTGATGTAGTTGATCATCGCCGCTAGAGTGGTCGACTTACCAGAACCCGTAGGTCCCGTAACCAAAACTAAACCACGACTGTAAGCACAAACGTCTTTAAATGCTTCAGGAAGTTTCAGTTGCTCTAGTGTCAGTATCTCTGTTGGAATAGTACGAAAAACTGCACCTGGTCCATGAACAGAGTTCATAAAGTTTGAACGAAAACGCGATAAACCCTCTATCTCGTAAGCAAAGTCTAAGTCTAGATTCTCTAAAAAGAATTCCCATTTTTCATGAGGGCAGATGCTTTTCAAAAGATCGAACATAGTATTCTTATCGATAAGCGGTTCGCCTTCAATAACAACTAAGCTACCACTTTTTCTTATCTTTGGTGGCATACCAGTCTGTAAGTGTAAATCCGAGCCACCCATATCTACCATGGCTCGTAAGTATTTATCCATTTGAAGCATTATTTAAACCACCCTTTCTTTTTGGGTTCTGAGTCAGAAGCTTCTGCTGCCATAGCTTGTTGCTGGGCAAATGCTTGAGCTCCGCCGGCTTGGTGCATCATGTCTAATTGTTTAAGCTTGGCAAGAGTAGTCACTTGTGGTTTAGTAACTTCATAGCTTATCAAACCTTCTCGGTATAGGTTTAAGAAGGACTCTTCTGTTGGAATCATGCCTTTTTTACTACCTGTTTCTATGATACTACCAAGCTGGAAAGTCTTCCCTTCTTTAATCAACTTACCGACAGCAAGTGTACCGATAAGTATCTCTGGAGCCATGAGGAGCTTAGTTCCGTCAACATTTGGCACCAACTGCTGACAGATAACACCTTTTAAACTTTCCGCTAACATCGATCGTATCTGAGACTGCTGCCCTGGAGGGAAAACGTCCAATAAACGGTCAAGAGTTGCAGCTGCACTACTTGTATGTAGTGTGCCGATAACCAAGTGACCAGTTTCTGCCGCACTTATCGCCATCTCAATAGTTTCGAGGTCGCGCATCTCACCAATTACGATGATGTCTGGGTCTTCTCGAAGTGCTGCTCTCAAGGCATTTGCAAAACTTTTCGTGCTTGAGTGAAGTTCACGCTGAGTCACATTACAACCTTTCGATGGTACAAGGATCTCAACTGGGTCCTCTACTGAAATAATATGGTCTTCACGACTTTTATTGATCAACTCAACAAGAGAAGCAAGTGTTGTCGTTTTACCTGCTCCAGCTGGACCAGTTACTAAAATCAAACCTTGGTGATAAGTCGTCAATTTCTCGATAACTTCAGGGTTTCTAAAACCCAACTCTCCTAAAGTTTTAATCCTGTCACTTACAATACGGAAAGAACTTTCTGTTCCTCTATAGTGCTTCATGATGTTTACACGATAACGGTCATTATTCCCAAGGTCAGCACTGTAGTCCAACTCAAGATTATCTCTAAAAGCTTGAACTTGTGTTTCTGAGATAAGAGCCATATTCAATAACTCGGCTGCTTTTTCAGATAAAACTGGTTGATTGTCAATAAGGTAATTGACCGCAAAGCGGCGTATGTGTGGATGAGAACAAGCTGAAATATGTACATCACTCGCTTGAATAGAACGCGCATATTTTAGAAACTGTTTCATCAAATCCGCTGCAGTCTCAGGATTCTGCTCAACATCTGACATGTTCGGGAAACCACTTATGTCGAAAGGGTATGAACCTCCTGACGGAGTATGAACATAACATCCTGCACTTGCTGGAGCCGGAGCACTTGGTGCTGGAGCTGGCGTAGGAACTGCCGCACCTGGACTTGGCATAGGTTTTAAAGGATCCGGACCAGTTTGAATTGGCGACGGCATCTCTCTTGTAGATTCATCTCCTGGTAATGGAGGTGCTGGAGTCGAACTCGCTCCAGGAAAAGCTATTTTACGACGTGGCGCGTCATTTTGCACACCAACAACAGTGTCCAAAGGGCTTACATCTTGTACTGGCTCAGGAGCCAATTCTGGTTCAGGGGCTATTTCAGGCGCTGGAGGGCTATCTACTAAAATGGACTCTGGGCAAGCACCTACTTGCTCCGCATTTCTGCTAGCTTCCTCAAGAATCTCTTGAAGTGCTCCCATATCATCAGTAAAACCATTATCTAGTGTACCTTGGGCAAACTCCATAAGAGTCGTCTCAGAAGGGCTTATTTCATAGAGAGCTTTTACCTGCTCAACTGTGAAAACACCGCGTCCGACGCCAAGCGTACACAACCAGTCTATTTCATTATTCATTCAAAACTCCGGATATCTAGACTTTGCAACAGCATGCATTGTATATAAAAACTGTTGGCAAAACCAGCTATTTAACCAAAATTTTGAAAGGATTTTTGCTCTCTAACTTTCTAAGTATCCGTCTTTGATATAATCGACCGCCGCTGTCAGTGCTCCACGCCACTTTGCTAATAACTGTGGAGTCATGTCTGGATCCATTTTTTGAATTGCTGAAAGAAAGCTATTTACCCATAGAGGATACAAGTGCGGAGCGATATTTAGATCATTCTGAGCATGACTTTTTCTTATCTTGCGAAGTCCACTTTGACCGATAATATTTCCGTCCGCGTACATAAGAGCCAAGTTCAAACCTTGTTTCAATAAAGCCTTTTGCTTGGCAAAATCCGTATTTGCAAACATAGGTGCAAGGCACGGGTCACTTTTAAGGAAAATGTTATAGAATTCCTGAAATAAATCACCGTGAGTCAAACAGCGCCCAAAACTCATTTTTATTTCTTGCATCTCTTCTTTAGTCATATCTACCTCCATTTCGTTAGATAATTAAGATGCAGCAAGACAATTCTCACTCGTGTCATAAATATACATAAAGCACTTATTTAAAGAATATTATACATAGCATACCCTGACAGAATGATGACGATTTATCCGAAAACGGAAAAAACGTCATCTACATTTATGCTTTTATAACTTTGGGATTTCCTGATAAGACTTTGTAGGACGCTCGAGTTGAAGTTTTTCCTCCTGGCTTGAGTACATCATCGACTACTTTGTAGTGACTTGTCCAAACCTTATCCGTAAGCTCACACAAAATATAACCACGCTCTTCGTTGTAAAACTTCACACAAGGATTGTTCGCTTTATATATGCTTGCGGTGGATTGCCCCTGGCCTTTATTCCCGCCACTCGACAATGAAGTCGCGACAAACTCTGTAGCAACGATTTTGCCCTCTGGTTTCAAGTCATCCATACGTAACTCATTCGCCCAGTTACAATGTATGTCACCAGTTAAAACTACTGGATTCGAAACTTTGTGATTAGACATAAATTCTACGATCTTATTCCGTTCAGTAACACAGCCGGGCCACTGATCCATTGAATAGACAGCCGATTTATTTTTATTTCGTTGAGTATTTACCGTACCCATCATAACTTGCTGAGCTAATACATTCCAAGTTGAACTTGAGTCACTTAACGACTTATACATCCATGCTTTTTGGTCTTTCCCCAGCAAAGTATTTTGTGGATTCCTTGCTTGACTGTTAAGTGCTTTCTTGCCATCGCCATTTGGTTGATTTGTACGGTACTGTCTAGTATCCAAAACATAAAAACTTGCAAGGCTGCCAAAGTTAATTTGGCGATAAAGTTGAAGATTTGGTCCTTGTGGA
Organism: Lentisphaeraceae bacterium; assembly: GCA_021232515.1. Classification (GTDB taxonomy): domain Bacteria; phylum Verrucomicrobiota; class Lentisphaeria; order Lentisphaerales; family Lentisphaeraceae; genus JAKVBD01. The sequence goes on along the minus strand of JAJPOQ010000115.1, from coordinate 19,812 downwards.
ACAGAAGTTTTTCTCAGGGGCATCATTTCATAATAAGTTTGAAATGCCGTCGCCCGTCTCTTCATAAATGAGGCTTTATCGACATTCGCCTTTTCTGAAACATCATTTGCCCAATTGTTATCAAACTCATGATCATCCCAAGTTACAATCCAAGGACAAGCAGCATGCATTTTTTGAAGTAAAGGGTCCGAACGGTACTGCGCATAACGGCGTCGATACTCGGCTAAAGTTTCGATTTCCTTACCCAGGTGCTTCCTGACTCGATTCTCTTTAGCTGCGTACTCGTAAATATAGTCACCAAGGTGAAAGACTAGATCGACATCATCCGTCAACATCTGCTCATACGCCGTATAAAGCCCTTGCTCATAATTCTGACAGGAAGTGACTGCAAACCTTAATTTATCCGCTTTAGCGCCCTCTTTTGGCATAGTTCGAGTCCTACCAATAGGACTAATAAAATCGCCACAGTGAAATCTATAAAAATACCAATGATCCGGCTTCAAACCTGTAGTTTCAACATGAATGCTATGCCCCAAGTGCGGGTTGGCTGTTTCAAACCCTGACTGGACAATTGAAGACATACTTTCATCAGTCGCAACTTCCCACTTCACTTCCGAGACTACATCTGGTGGCATACCGTAGTCCAACTGTAATGGTTTGGGAGCAAGCTTTGTCCAAAGAACCATTCCTTCATGGTTTGGATCTCCCGAAGCTACTCCTAGACTAAATGGATTTTCCTCAAAAGATTCATAAAAATTGGTACTCGCACAACCAAGCCATGGAATTGAAGATAACGCAGTTGTGTAAGCTAAAAACAGACGCCGAGAAAGACCATTTTCAGACTGCAAGAACTTATCTAGATTTGAGAAATTCATAAAGATCCTTATTTAGGTGTAGACCATGTACAACGACATTACTAAAAATAATTGTACTGCTAATTACTAACTTATTTCAATCATAAAACCTTATCACCTAAATAGAAATAAATGCAAATTTCAGTCTACCAAGGAGTCATGCCACCATTCACACAAAGTGTCTGACCATTGGTGAACTCTGCTTCCTTACTAGCAAAGAAAAGAACCGCTTCAGCAACATCCTGAGGCATCCCCCAACGACCTGCTGGAATCAAACTTCTGTATTCGTCTTTCATCTCTTGTGGGTCATTCACATGACGAACTCCGGGGATCCAACCTGGAGTGACGATATTAACGGTTATACCATGCGGCGCCAACTCAGTTGCCATACTTCTCGTCCAGCCCATTTGTCCGCCTTTTGCGGCAATATAGGCACTAAAGTTACCAAGACTTCGTTGATAAACTTCGCTACCAAGATTAATGATTCTACCCCACTTTTGAGCCTTCATATCTGCGACTACAGCTTGAGTTAACAAAAATGGACTTTTTATGAAGAAGTCGAGCATGGCTTGGTAAGTCTCCCAATCATACTCCTCTATAGGTTTCATCGGTTGATCACATGTGGCGTTTGGGACCAATATATCGATCGGCCCTAGCTCTTCCTTTACCGTTTGGACTAACTGCTTCACGTCACTTTGTTCTATAACGTTTGCTTTAACTAAACAACCGTCACAACCTGCTGCTTTAAATTCAGCAAAAACAGCTTCTGCTCTCTCTTGGTTATTAAAGTAATTTATGGCAACTTTGGCGCCAGCTTTACCAAGTGTCATGGCAATACTCTTACCTAAACCAGTTGTCGCCCCCGTCACTAAAGCAACGTGACCGTCGAGAGAAAACCTCTTCGGAGAATTATTCGATGCATTCATAGTATTCCTTATCTGATTCTTTAATTAACGCAAAAGGCTCGTTTCTTTTTGGCCATTTGTGGTCAATATATGGATCTCATGTGGCGTCACTTTTGGATGAAAAAACTCCCAAACTACTTTGCCCGTTGGGTTCACTTCAAAAATCTGCACTTTAGACTTGTCGCGCTGCTGATGATTAGTCACAACTCGGTTGCCATTTGCCAACTGGTGTAGTCCACAAGCATCCTTGTACCTGTTACCTGTTGACTTATTATCCGATTTCCAGACGACCTTACCGTTTGGGTCAAACTCTACGGTTCTATGAGATAGAGTTAGATTCACCAAAGTATTTCCATTTTCTAAACGAACGGCTGTAAATGGCCAAGACTTTAGTTTACGCCCACCTAATTCTGGTAAGTCTGTTTTAATGACATTCACAACTTTTCCGGTTGGGTCATACTCTTTAACTGCATATGCCAAAAGATGCGGAGCTAAGTAGTTTCCATTGGCGAGTTTTCGAGCCATTCTTGTCTGTAAATGCTGATTACTCGTTTCCGGCTGCAAAGCCACTTCCACAACAACTTCCCCTGCTTTTGAAACTTCTATTAAGCGCGGTTTTTTGCCGAGTTCAGCAATCATCGTATTGCCATTTTTAAGACGAGCAGCAGTACTTATTTCTCCATTTGGCTTTTGAACTTTGTAGTGAAATACAACTTCTTTTTTGCGGGTAAACTCTTTTACCTCTTTAGCAAAAGCAATGAGAATATTGCCATTCGCCAAAACATAGCCATCGCGTGATTTGCCGGGGACTTGCCAAATGATTGAATTATCTTCACCAAAAATACAGGTCTTATTCCCAGTCAATAAAAACGAATGACGGATTCCAGTTTCACTTACTTGCCGACCTTTCGATTCGGCAAAAACAACACTTCCAAGCATGGAAATGGCCAAAAATAGACAGAGTTGTCTCTTGATCATAATAATTTTCCCTTTAGGTAATTAGCTTAAAATTTCAGGGATGATTTCCCCATGAACATCGGTTAAGCGGACATCTCGTCCACCATAGCGATAGGTGAGTTTTGTGTGGTCTATGCCAGTTAGGTGAAGCATATTTGCATGAAGGTCGTGGACAGTCATCTTATTCTCTATAACTCGATAACCAAACTCATCTGTTGAACCATAGACAGTGCCACCTTTTATGCCGCCGCCGGCCATCCACATACTGAATCCTTGTGGGTTATGGTCTCGACCATTTTTGCCTTGGGCAAATGGCGTTCTGCCGAATTCTCCACAGAAAACAATCAGAGTAGAATCGAGTAAACCACGACTTTTAAGATCTTGGATTAAGGCCGAAATAGGTTGATCTACTGCCAGAGCATTTCGACTATGACCACCTTTAAGATCACGATGTTGATCCCAACGGTCGCCATTTCCTCCATTAATTGTCAATTCAATAAACCGCACACCTCTTTCAACCATGCGTCGAGCGATCAAGCACTGAGCTCCATACTTTTTGGTATTTTTATAATCTGCTTCCAAACCATAAAGCTTTTTCGTCGCTGCTGTCTCTTTCGACAAATCTACGGCTTCCGGTATAGCTGACTGCATCTTGTAAGCCAATTCGTAGTTTTGGATAGATGACTCAAGAGCAGGAATGTGAGCATGTTGTGCCATAAGTTTTTGATCAATGTTCTTTAGTAAGCTCAACTTTCTTGCTTGTAAGTTCGCTTCCTTTTCCCGAGGAGTCACATTGAACAATGGCTTATCTCCAGGTAAAACTGTCGAGCCTTGGTAATTGGCAGGCAAGAAACCACTGGTGAAACTCTGCATACCACTAGACGGAACCTGGCCACCATGAAGAACTACAAAGCCCGGTAAGCTTTGATTGTCTGTTCCTAAACCATAAGTCAACCATGCGCCCATACTCGGACGTCCAGAAAGAACATGACCTGAGTGCAAAGCGTAAGTTGCATTTGGATGGTTTGGAGAAAATGCCGTCATCGAACGAATAACACAAAGCTCATCCGCAACCTTACCAAGTTGAGGGAAAAGGTCACTTATCGGTAAACCACTCTCTCCATAGTTCTTAAACTCCCATGGACTCTTGAGTATGTTGCCGTTGTTATTGAAAACCGTTGCATCGACTTTAAACTTTGGTTTCTGGCCATTTAGCTTACTTAACAATGGCTTTGGGTCGAAGGAGTCTACTTGAGAAACACCGCCATCCATATAAAGGAAAATAACACTTTTGGCTTTAGGTGTAAAATGAGGATTCTTTGGGGCTAAAGGCATAGAAGCACCAAATGAATTTGTCGCCGCCATTCCCGAAATAGTTAGAGCTCCTACTCCGCCAATCTTCTTTAAAAAATCTCTTCTACTTACCATTCTATTTTCCTCTTTACATCGCTAAACTTTTGCTTAGCCTAAATTTCTGTCTCGTTTTATTTATATCTTTAACCGGCGAGATACCGGGGCTCCCAGAATAAATTAAATCCTCTGAATCTTGTTAATCATGTCACAAATTTTCTCTCACAATCCAACCGGCGAGACGCCGGGGGCCCCAGAACAAATTAAATCCTCTAAATCTTGTTAATCATGTCCTAAATTCTCTCTCACACTATCTTCAATCCAACAGGCAAGACGCCGGAGTTCCCAGATCAAAACAAGTAGATAAATTCTTTGCGGTTGAGCATCATATGACAAAACTCTTGCCAAACGCTAATGCTACTTTCAGGACTCTTTTTTAGTTCAGCTAAACTCTTAAAGGTCTTAGCTGCCCAAACTTTCTCCGCTTGTGTCGCTGGACGGGAAAATGCTTCTTGGTGAATCTTATCTATCTTCTCCTCAAAGCTCCTAGAGTCAACAACGTACCTAGTCGCCCAGCGCTTTGCTTGCTCTTGCACAAATGGATCATTGAGTAAAACCAAAGACTGCGCAGGGACATTTGTGATGTTGCGACGACCTATAGATTCTGTTGCATTTGGCATGTCAAAAGCCATGAAAAATGGTGGCAGATAGTTACGTCGTAACTCTTGGTAAACTGATCTTCTGTTAGCGCCATCGACCGGACCACTTTTACTTGGTATAGCGCGACTACCTGGCATGCCTCGAACATTTGAAGGGATACTTGGTCCATACAAACTTCGATCTAAGTTTCCAGTCGTTAATAGTATGTTGTCTCGAACCATTTCAGCCGTCATTCGGCGTGCAGAAATATACTGCAGAAGATTATTTTCTGGATCTTCAACTAACACTTTAGCAGCAGCTTGAGAAGACATCCTAAAAGTTGAACTCAAAACCATTTTGCGAAGCATCTTTTTCACTGACCAAGAAGAATCCATAAAGTCATTTGCTAAATAATCGAGCAATTCAGGATGACTTGGAAGCCTACCTAGTTTTCCAAAGTTATTCGTCGAATAAACCAAGCCTCGACCAAAAATATGGTGCCAGAAACGGTTAACCATGACTCGTGCAGTCAAAGGATTATCTTTTTGAATGATCGCCTTGGCCCACTCTAGTCGACCACTTCCACTTGTCTGAAAGGCTTCACCACTTATGCCATCTAAAAAGTGACGAGGATTTTTCTCAATGCTTAAAGTTTTATGGTTACCCCGAATGTAGACTGGTTCGTCTTGAGGCGTGCCATCAACTAAACTGCGAGTGTAAACAGGCTTAGGCATTTGCTCCGAAAGCTTTCTATACTGAGCAACCAAGCTCTGCAGCTTTTGAGTATTTGAAGCCTTATTGGCGAGTAAACCAGACTTTAAAAGTGAAGATAGAAGTTCTGCCTCATTTTCATTCAACTCTTCCTTAGACCACTTTGCAACGATTCCCTGTACATGGTCGCTGAGACTTTCAGCTATATTTGCAATCGAACTTGGCTTAAAGCTCTGCCAAACCCCACTTTCATCCATGCCGCTAAAACCTTTAACTGATACATAAGAGTTTTCATTGTGCTTGTATTGATGCTGCTTATTTTTGACAAACTCAATTGACCCACCATTATGGGAAACTTCCAAGTACCCTTTTTCTCCCTTCCATAGGTTGGTGTGAAATAATACCTGTTCCCAACTATCGCTATTTATTACTTTTCTTAAGCGCCCAGTAGTCGGTCCTTTTCCCGCCTGTTCATAATTGCGGATAATCAGTGACACTGAAGCATTTTTACCCTTAACAAAAATTGAAACTCGGTCACTTATTTTAAAGTCTGGGGTTCTTAAAGCCCCGCCCTGACGTGAAGAATAAAGACCAGCAACGGGCTCTCCACCTGTAACCGTCTGAATGAGTGAATCGCCTTTTGAAAATAAAACGACATCGCCAACTTTTGCTGGAGACTGACCAAAGGCACTACCTGAAACTAAAAGCTCTCCAAAACTCTGCTCATTTAATCCATAAAAAGACTTTTTCTGTTGAGCTGTGGCAAACTTATTACTAAGACCCTTGAGAACTTTTTTATTCTTTGCTAAAGCATAATCGAACAAAGTTCTGAGGCCATTTAACTTCTTAAGCGCCTTCTTATTCTGAAACAGTTTTTTGAGATTTGAGTAAGTCGCTTCAGACAATTTCTGCTCTTTTAAAAAGCCACTAACTTCTTGTTTATCGACAAACTCAATTCTGAGCGCTTTTAGGTAATTTGCGAAGTCTTCACTAGAAGACTTTAAACTAGAGATGAACTCACTAGTAATCTTCTCTTTTAGTGGCTTCAAGCTTGCCAAAACTTCAGTTTGTTTTTTAGGATTCGCAATGTTTGCATGATGAAAGCGAGATGAAGATAAAAGGCCATAAAGTGAGTAATAGTCTTTGGCTGTTATAGCATCAAACTTGTGATCATGACAACGAGCACAAGCAACCGTCAAACCAGTAAATGCCTTGGTCATAACATCGATGATTCCATCAAAAACACGCGCTTCATCGCCATGTAAGTCTGGCGGACCATGCTGACCATCCGTCAAGTATATGTAACCAGTGCCAGAAAGAGCTTCATTGTTACCTGTTTCCGCATCGAATCTTGGCGAAATAAGGTCTCCTGCAAAAGCCTCCATAACAAAGCGGTCATATGGTATGTCATTATTGAATGCACGAATTAAGTAATTGCGATACTCGGCAACATGTGGCATGGTATAATCTGCTTCAAAAGCCTTTGTTTCGCCGTACCTTACGACATCCATCCAGTGTCTGGCCCAGTGCTCACCAAAGTGCTTAGAAGCCAATAAACGATCCACTGCATTTTCAAAAGCAGAGCTAGAATTGTCCGACAAAAACCAATTCATCTCTTCCACTGTTGGAGGAAGTCCAGTTAAAGCAAAAGTCGCTCTACGTAAAAGGGTGCGAGGATCGGCTGGAGTAGCTGGTTGCCAGCTCTTCTCTTCTAGCTTTTTTAAGATAAAAGAGTCTATGTCATTTTTGATCCATGAAGAGTTTTTAACCGCTGGTGGTTTGACTTGCTTAAGGGGCTGCAGAGACCACCACTTTTTTCTTTCCTCAAGATTAAACTCTTTCTTTGTATGTTTAGCTGAAATCTCTTGAGACCTTGGGTCTGGAGCTCCCATTGCAACCCACTTCTCTATTGCCTCTATTTCCAAAGGTTTCATCTTGTACTTAGTCGGCATCTCTTCAACTTCAGGAAGATGATTAATCATCTTAATCAGTAGACTTTCGGAAGGCTTCCCTGGAACTATAACCGACTGACCGCTGTCACCACCTTTTTGCCAACCAGCTTTAGAGTCGAGCAAAAGTTTACCTTTAAGTTTCTTGGAGTCTTCTGAGTGGCACTTATAACAATGCTTTTCCAAAATAGGCCGAACCTTTTTTTCAAAGTACTCAAGTTCAGTCGGCTTTAGCTCTGCCAAAAGTAAGCTCGGCAGCCAAAACAACTGAAGTATAAAAATAAACTTTATGAACATCTAATTCTCACGTATTATTAAAATCTTTGCACTAACACTAAGTACTTTTACACAGGAGCAACACTATTTTTTGGCCAAAGAATAATACTTTTTCCACATCCTTTATAAAATCTATTGACTTTATTGTAGAAATAAGCGAAATTAACTCCATACATCAATGATACTAAAGGAAGCTATGGATCCGCAATTAGAAATAATAAGCACCTGTAAAACACGCTCCTTTAGCTACAAGTTTGACGAAAACCTTTGGACCGTTTGGCACTTTCACCCGGAAATAGACATTCTTCTAAATTTAAAAAACTGTGGACACTACACTTGTGGTGATTATCTAGGAGAACTGAAACCTGGAACTTTATTGATGATTGGCCCAAATGTCGCTCACGCCCTACATACTCTAGAAGAAGCAGAGAATAACCTAGAAAACCCCGCGATGATCGCCCTACAGTTTTCTGAAGAATCACTGGGAAAAGAACTGCTCAATAAAACCGAAATGAATAACATTCTCCAATTATTTGAAAAAGTCGGTAGATGCTTTGAAGTCATAGGCGAAACTAGAGATAAAGTTGAAGAAATGCTCTGGCAGATGAAGGACATGAGTGAACTTCAACGCTTCTCTCATTTACTACTCCTGCTAGATCTTATAGCAACGGCTAAGAATGAGGACAAACAGGTCTTGGTTAGTCCAAACTTCGCCCCAAACTTAAACCAAAAAAGTCAGTCTCGTATAAATACTGTGACTCAATTCCTTACGGCAAATATCAACAAACAAGTTTCTTTAGCAGAAGCTGCAGAACTTGTGAATATGAGCTCAAAATCTTTCTCTCGATTTTTCAAAGCTAACACCGGTAAGAACTTTGTTCAGTATGTCAATGAATTGCGAATAGGCCAAGCTTGCCGTCGATTAATTGAAAGTAATGATAGTATAACTGAGATCTGCTATGATTCAGGCTTTAATAATCTCTCAAACTTCAATCGCCGTTTCTTAGAAATAAAGAAAATGTCACCTCGCGACTTCAGGCAAGAGTTTTGTAAAAAAGTCGGTAGTTAAGCTAAAATATAAGTTCTTAGATTCTTATAAACTTCCAAGAGTTCTTTGCGTAAAGGTTCTCCGGCTTGCTTCAAGCGATATTGCTCACGAACATACTCTTCACGGCCCTCTGGAGTCTCAATAAATATGGGTTCATAACCAAGGTGGCGGAGGTCGTATGGACTAGCTTTCATGTCAACGCGGCGGCAATCCATAGCGAGTTCAAAGCACCTGAGGAGAACATCACTACTAATCCATGGGTACATCTTATAAGCCCACTTATAGAGATCCATATTCGCGTGTAAACAAGCACTCTGTTCATAGACTTCTTGCATTTCACGTGTGGGATGATGCTTGTTTAAAGGAACAGCTTCAGGAGTGTAAAACCGCAGTGCATCATAGTGAGTACAAACTAACTGTTTCTCTTCGACTATGTCGCATATTTCCTGCTCGCTTAAGCGCAATGGATTGTTGTTATGACGAATTTCTTTGGCCATGTAAACCATGGCCCATTCATGCAAACCATAACAATTAAAACAGCTGCTGTTCGACATAGTTTTCTCTAAGAGACTAATTGTCCAATCGAGAGCTTTAACGCGATGCCTTGGCAGTAATTCATCTTTAAGTTGAATGATGCCATCAGTCTCTTCAAACCTATGTGTCGAAAGATCCTCGTGAAAAGATCCCTCGAGTTCAACACCAAAGCCTGGAGTCCATGAAACAAGCCTTTTATATGGAAATGAAAAGTAGCGAAAAAGGAAATCAATCACCGGATGTTTAGCCGAACGCTCTTGAGCTTCTTTCCAAGCCTTCGTAAGTTCTTCTATCCGCTGACGATGAGCTACAAGTTGCTCCGTCCAATCTTCATTTCTTAAAAGTTTTCTCATGCCGCCTAATCTAAGCAATAAAGGCTCATTGCAAAGAGCAACTCAAAAGTAAGTAAGAAAAAATTGAATTTCTATGTAACCTTTTTCATTCTCAACTGACTCTTTAACAGAATAGCGCAGGAACTATTGAATATATAAGGCCTCATTGTGCAGAATATACAGAGCAACACCTGTCGTGAAAAAGAGAATATGTCTAATAAAGCTTAAAGGAGAAAGTATGACGAAAGATGCAGAGCAGTTTGCTCAGGCAATCCAGCACCACAGACGCTCACTTCTAGCTTATGCCTTTACATGTTCTCGGGATTTAAGTGTTGCTGAAGACGTCGTCCAAGAAACTTGTTTAATCGCCATGAAAAAGAAAGATCAATATGAAGAATTCATCGACTTTGGAGCTTGGCTCATCGCTATTGCTCGGCGAGTTTGGCTACAAGAGTGTGACCGACGTAGAATAAACACTAAAGCCATGACTTACCTACATGACAATGCATCGATCATCTTTACTCCGGAAAACTTTCAAGAAACATGGCAGGAAGAAAAAGTCGCGTTGAAGTCCTGCCTAAAAAAGCTCGAAGCTGAAGACCAAGATATGCTAAAAACACACTTTGAGCATAAAGAAAAGTACCAGTCCTTAGCAACAAGACTGAACTGTACAGTTGCGTCCATCAAAGTTCGCATGTTTCGCTTAAGGAAGTCCCTCCGGCAATGCATTAACAGAAAATTGGAGGCGGTCAAATGAAGAAGTCTGACTTAGTCGCTTATGTCGATGGCGAACTTACAGATGCCGAAGCGGAACGCGTCGAACAAGAGCTTACAGAAAATCCAGAGTTGATCACAGAACTCTCTGAGATATGTAAAGACCAAATGTTACTGGCCGAGCACTTCTCTGAGAACCATACCCCTACTCAAAAAGCACCAAAACTAATTCCAATTAAAAATACTAAAAAGCCACTTTCACTAGCTATTTTTACCGCTGTTGCGGCACTCACCCTGATTGGTTTGTTCGTCTTATTTCCAACTACAGCCCAAAAGATAGAAGTAGCACAAGTCATATCTACCGGGGAAAACATTTCAGTCTTTAGAAACAACTCTCAAAAACCACTTTTAAAGAATGATCGTCTATACTTGGATGACGTTATTTTTACAAAAGGCGATGATCTACTGTTTGTGTACTCAGATAATAGTCAGGTAGTCATTTCCAAAAACTCTGAAGTAGTACTCGGACAAACAAATAGTACGGGAAAACAAATAGTACTCACAAAAGGCAGCCTTAAAGCCACCGTCAGTCCACAGCCGAGTACCAAACAAATGAAACTCATAACGCCGCATTCTGAATCAATAGTTTTAGGTACTATTTTAGAACTTTACACCTTAAATATGTCTTCTCAGCTAAAAGTTATTGAAGGTAAAGTTCGCTTCTCAAATAGTCAGGACACACAAGACTTTATTGAAGTCACAACTGGTGAATCTGCGAGTCTTACTAAAGGTGAATCTATACTGCTAGAACAAGCTCTCTTGGAAAACTTTTCTGACCAACAAGAGATGTATGTAAAATGGGAAAACCTTGATAACCCTTACTCCATGTCTTTAGAAAATGAAAAGCTAAAAATAAGTATTCAAAATCTTTCTCAAGATAACTATATAGAAAGAAATGTGAACACTACAGGCTTGGGAAAATCCAGCGATTGGACGAAGGGATCGGGAACAGGGATAATAACAAAGCAGCGCTTTAAGCCTCCTTTAAAAGTCGAGTTCGATTATGAACCTTCAACCACTATCAGTCAAAGCTTAAATTCTATAGTTAAGCTAGAGTCCGACAGTGAAAAACAGTCCTTTTGGATTGGCCGTAGAGGTAACAATATTGAAGCTAAATGGATGGACAATGAAGTTATTTTTTCTAAAAGCATAAATTCCCAGAATTTGGAAAAGTGGTATGTCTCAGTGTCAAAAGACGAGCTAAGCTTCTCTATCAACAATCAAGAAGTTTTCAGAGGTAAACTAAGTAGAGAAATGAGTACTTCCTATAAGGTTTCTTTATTGGTTGACGCGAAAAGAGATTTCCCTCAAGAGACCTCTGTTTATTTCGATAACGTGAAAATAAAATCTGGAAAATAGTCCTCAATTTGAGCACAGATTTTATATTTTTTCATAAAAACACTTAAAAGCCTGTAACCTTTTCTATTCTCGACTGACTCTTCTTCGAACTAATTCGAAATCAGTATAAAAGGAGTCTATATCGTGAATGTAATGAAACTATTATTAATGTCTCTCTTATTGGGAGCAGTCAGTACAAATGGTTCCGAAAAGTTAAGGATGATCGTTGAAACAGACCTTGGTGGAGACAGAGATGACCAAGCGACTTTAGTGAGACTTCTTCTACATCATAACATGATGGATCTCGAGGGAATCATCTGTAACAGATCCGACATAGCTTTCCAACACGATACCGTTTCCTCCAACCCAAGTGGAGCCGCTAACTCGCTTGAAATGGCGTATGACTATATAGACGCTTATGGCGAAGTGCGAAGTAACTTACTCAACCATGACAGTGGGTTTCTTTCGACTTCTGAATTAAAAGCCATAACAGTTGCTGGCTACTCTACAACAAATGATGGCATAAACCGCCTCATAGCCGCCGCCGACAAACCTGACTCCCGTCCTATCTGGTACGGGAACTGGGGTTCAACAACCTATAAAGTTGACCCATCTTCTGAGAGTAACTTTAAACGAGCATGTGACAAAGTGCTTGCAGACAGAGGTCAGGCTGCTCTAGAGAAGTTCATAAAAAAGTTCCGCTTTGTTTCCTTGGATGCAAATGCCGCAGGAGCGGATGGAAGGCCGGGGCCATTGGGCGCATCGACTCGACTTGGTTGGAACTATTCACAACATTTACCTTTGCATGTTGAAACTGGTTACCCAAATCGTTGGTATCATCGTTTTGCTCCTTTGACAGCCAATGCTGGTGGATTCGATCAAACCTTAGACATGCAAAACCTAGGCTTAACAATTAGTGATTATTATACAGGAACGAAAGAAGGCGATAGTTGGTGCATTACTTACCTATTTCCCTTTGGTGCAACTGTTCCAGAACATCCAGAGTGGGGCGGGAGTGCCGGTCGTTACGTACCTAGACAAGGGAGTATCGATGACCAGTCAAACTTACCAGCTGGACAGTTTTTTTATGCCAATGCTCAAGATACCTGGAACGGCTCAACAAGTCGTGACAATACAGCAAAGCGCTTTGCAGAAACCATTCAAAATGAATTTAGAAACCGTTTGCGCTGGGCTAAAAATGGCAACTACTCTGAAGAAAACCATGCACCAGAAATCTCTCTAAATGGCAATACTACAGACACCATAACAACCATCGAAATGCTTGCTGGAGAAGTGCGCACTCTGGATGCCTCTGCATCTTCCGATCCAGATGGAGATACACTGAGTTTTAAGTGGGAAATTTATAATGAAATAAGTTCACTAAGTGGTGCAAGCCTTTCAAACCTGAGTGCAAACACAGTCCAGCTCACAATTCCAACTCATGCAAAAGAAGGTGAAACTGTACACCTTATTTTAAGTCTAAGAGATAATGGCAGTAGAAAAGCCGGCCGAGTTGCAGACATGATTCGTCACCATCGAATTCTTGTTAAAGTTATTAAAAATACTGAACCTCCAGTTAACCAAGAAAATGGCCTAAATTTCAAATATTATGAAAATAGTAACTCGCCATGGTCTGTCCTTCCTGATTTTGATTTACTCACCCCAACGTCCAATGGTTTGACCGATGCGATCAATAGTGAAGTCGCTACCAGAAGTGATAACTTCGGAATCGTTTTTAGTGGATATATAAGTATTCCAGAAGCTGGTGATTGGACATTTACGACTAGAAGTGATGATGGCTCAAAAATGTTTATTGGCAACGATGAAGTCGTCAACAACGATGGACTCCATGCTGCCAGAGAACGTTCAGGTACGAGAACGTTAACGGCTGGTCTACACCCTATAAGAGTTGAGTTCTTTGAGAAAAGTGGCGGAGAGATAATTGAGCTTTATTGGCAAGGTCCGGGGAAGAGTAAAGAACATGTTCCAACCGCCGCTTTTTTTACTGAAAACGAAAATAATGTTTCGGGAGCTACTCGAGATGTCTACCAAGGAATTTCCGGGACGAATCTTGCTGCATTTAGAGCTTCATCTACTTTTTCTAAGCCGTCATTTACAGACATAGTGACAGACTTTGAAGGTCCATCAAATTGGTCAGATTCATATGCCACAAGATTGCGAGCTAAAGTAACTATCCCTGAAACAGGAAATTATACATTTTATGTTGCTGGCGATGATTCATCGGAGCTCCTTTACTCAAGTAACAGCAATGGCTCAGATGCTCAAAAAATAGCTTATCTAAATGGCTGGACGAGTAGTCGCCAATGGACAAAGTACTCAACTCAAAAATCAAGCTCTATATCACTAACAGCTGGACAGACTATTTACCTTGAAGCGCTGTCAATTGAAGCTACTGGTGGAGATAACCTTGCCGTTGGTTGGAGTATAAATAGTAGTAGCATTCAAGTCATTCAAAATGAACACCTCAGCCCTATTTCAACAGTAGTCGATGAAGAGCCTACTGAACCAACAGGTGACATATTTATCGAAGACATAGGTAACCCTAGTTTTTCAACGATTGTTGCAGAACAAGACGGCTCTTACCTTATCAGTGCTTCAGGATCAGATATATGGGGTACCAGTGATGCTTTTGGTTTCGTCCACTTAGATGCACAAGGAGATGTCGAAGTAAAAGCACGAATCCAAAGTTTAGAAAATACAAATGCCTGGGCCAAAGCTGGAGTCATGATCAGAGAAACTCTCGCCGCAAACTCAAAGCATGCTATGACAGTTATAACCTCAGTAAGTGGAGCCAGTTTTCAAAGACGATTATCCACTGGCTCTTCAAGCAAAGCTTCGACATATACTGGAGTCTCAGCACCCGAATGGACTAAAGTTATACGTATAGGTAATACCTTCTCAGGCTACTTCAGTCCAGACAACCAAGTTTGGTACCCGATGCAGTCTTCAAATATAAGTATGAGTGAAGATGTAAAAGTCGGTATGGCAATAACATCGCATGATAACACAAAAGAAACAGAAGCGCTTATTTCCGACTTCTCGAGCGACTCTCCACAAAACAACTCTTCAGTTATCCGCTTTATCTTAGTCAATTCTGCTACTGGTATAGACATAAAAGAACTCTTCCATAACTCAACAATTAACTTAAGTACAGATGGACCAAACTTAAGTATTAGAGCTGAAGTCACAGGTAACACCGAAAGTGTCCGGTTTGATCTAAACGGCGAAACCTCAAGTGTGCAAAACTCAGGAAGTTATACTTTTGATTTGAATCCAACTGCTGGAACTCATTCGGTCATGGCAACGCCTTTTGAAAATGATAATGCAAAGGGAAACGTAGGTAGTTCTCTAGCTGTCATTTTAAACATCGTTGACTAACTTTGATAAGCATTGAGCTTAACTGTAAGCTTAATGCTTTTTCATCAAATGCCGACGCCCCTACTCCCCAACATATTATTGCTCCAGTAAAATACTTTCGTGAATTTAGTGACTTTCGTGGACGAATATATTAGGCCGCTTATTATAGAATTGAGAAGAGTAGTCATTATTAAATTCATTCTGGACACCCATGTCGATCAACTTATTTATACCTGCTGCTGGTCTAGGTACCAGATTGCGTCCACTGACAAATACCACTCCGAAGCCTTTACTACCCATTTGTGGCGTCCCACTCATCCAGCGAATCATCGAGTCCATCGCAAATGAAATCGATATCGATATCGATCAAATAGGCGTTAACACTCACTATCTACCTGAAACGGTAAATGCTTGGGCTCACTCATCCATCTTTAAAGACAAGATTCAGCTCTTTCACGAAGATGAAATACTCGGCACTGGTGGAGCTTTAAAAAATGCCTCAAACCTTCTTTCAGAGAAGACATTTATCTTGGCAAATGGCGATGCCCTTATGGATCTCGATTGGCAAGGCCTGTTAGACTTTCACAAGAAGTCAGGCAACCTCGTCACACTTGCGGTTCAAGACCGTAAACATGAGAGAAGAGTTGGGACAAAAGGCAATAAACTGGTCTGTATAGATAAAACCTGTTCTGACCCTCGCGTCGATCATTGGTATGGCTACGCTTGTGCGGCAGTTTATGAACCTGAGTTTTTAAATGAGCTTCCAGATGGGGAGTCGCATGTTGTCCCTTATTGGGTTGATGCCGCTGAAAAAACCGGAAAAGTCGGAGTCTATGACATCGGCAAAGACAACTATTGGCTCGATTTAGGAACTCCAGAAAGTTTTGCGCAAGCCAGCATCGATTGCTTAAATGGCGTAGAACGCTTCTTCAGAGAACCTTTGAAAATTCCTTTAGACTGCCAGCTCAATAAGTCAATCATTATTGAATCCAATACAACTATTGGCAAAAATGTATCTTTAGAAAATGTCATTCTGCTATCTGGATCAACGGTCGCGGATAACACTAAACTAACCAACGCTATAGTAGGTCCAAGCTTTACTAAAGAAATAAGCTGGCCGACGCTAAATACAGCACAAAAAAGCTTAGAGAAAATTGGCAATGGCGGGTCGGACCGAGTTTATACAAGAAACGAAAAGTGTGTAACTCTGCACTACTCCGCCTTTGAGGAAAACGTCTCTCGTCAAATAGAACTCACTCAAGCTTTTCGAGAGAACAAGGTAAATGTTCCCGCTGTACTTCACCACAATGAACTTCTCAGAACTGTTGATCTAGAAGATCTTGGCGATGTCACTTTCAAACAGTGGCAAGACAGTAAAACTGATGCCGAAAAAGCGGCAATGCTAGAGAAGATCTTTTCCGAACTCAAAAAGTTTCAGTTCGCTGATGAAACTCACTGTCCTGTGATCAAAGATAAGCTTTTTGATACAAATATTCTACTTTGGGAAACGTCTTACTTTTATGAGCGCTTTGTTCAACGAGTATGTGGCCTGAAAGAACAATCGAATCAGCTGAATCAAGAATTTCAGAAGTTGGCGGAAATTGTCGATTCTCTGCCCAAAACCATAATGCACCGCGACTTTCAATCTGAGAACATCATGATTAAAGATAACTCGCCGTACTTTATCGACTTCCAGGGGGCTCATTGGGGAACGCCATTTTACGATTTGGCTTCCTTTCTCAAAGACCCTTATACATCTTTCTCAGAAGAGTTTAGAAAGGGCCTTGAAACTAGCTATCTAAGTTTCCTTGGAAATAAATTTAATATGACCGAAGATGAGTGCAGAAAAGCATACGTCTACTGTGGTATGCAAAGACATATGCAAGCTCTTGGTGCTTATGGTTTCTTAACGCACATCCGCGGTAAAAAAGACTTTCTCCAACATGCAAAACCTGCCTTTGCTTTTCTTGAAGAAGAAGTCTCCAGTTGCCAGGAAGAATTTCCAGAAATGTATAAGATCATCCAAACACTCAAAGGTCGTTTCTAGATGTCGCCTTATCTGATTTTACTCCTCATAGCAACTTACTTTGCCGTCTTAATCGGTATAAGTAAGGTAACGGCAAAAAAGGAAGATAATCAGGCCTTTTTTAAAGCCAATAAAAATGCTCCTTGGTACTTGGTGGCTTTCGGTATGATCGGCGTTTCCCTGTCTGGCTTAACATTTATTTCTGTTCCTGGAGCAGTCGCCAATAAAAGCTTTTCATACCTACAAATGATCATGGGAAATGTCGTTGGCTATTGGCTCATCATGTGGGTTCTACTGCCCCTTTACTACAAGATGAACCTGACCTCAATTTACTCTTATCTTGGCAGTCGCTATGGTAAGAAATCACAAAAAACGGGCTCGTTCTTCTTCCTCCTTTCAAGAATCATTGGTGCTTCTCTACGCTTATACCTAGTTGCTTTAGTTCTACAGCCACTTGTCTTTGACCCTCTTGGAGTTCCTTTAGCTGTAACTGTCGCGTTTACAATCCTACTTGTTTGGATCTACACCAAAAAAGGTGGCATAAAGACAGTGATCTGGACAGATACTTTACAAACGTTTTTCTTACTTGCCGGTATGCTCGTTTTTCTCTTTTGGTTAGCTAATCAATTAGGTGGATTTGGGACTGCCATGGGACAACTCGCGGATCAAAACCTTTCTCAAGTTTTCTTTTGGGAAGCAAACGACGGCAAGCAATTCTTCAGAAGCTTTTTCACTGGTATGTTCATCACACTAGTAATGAATGGCCTTGATCAAGATATGATGCAAAAGAACCTGACCTGTAAGTCTTTAAAAGATGCCAACAAGAACATGTTCTCCTTGAGTATCGTTTTCTTCGTGGTGAATCTACTCTTTCTCATTCTTGGTGGATTTCTTACACTCTATGCTACTAACCAAGGGATAACTGCCGAAGGTGAAGAACTCTTTGGAGCTATCGCACAACAGGCTCCTCCGATGCTCTACGTTATGTTCCTCTTAGGTGTTATCGCCGCGGCATATTCAAGTGCAGACTCCGCCCTCACCTCTTTGACCACATCTTTCTGTGTCGACTTTTTAAATATCGAAAAACGCTCTTCTCAAGAACAAATAGAACTCCGCAAAAAAACACATATAGCCTTTAGTTTCATTCTCTTTGCGGTCATCCTCATCTTCGGAGCTCTTGATAACCGAGGTCTAATTTTTCTACTTTTTACTGCTGCTGGTTTTACCTACGGCCCTCTTCTCGGCATGTATGCTTTTGGACTTTTCACTAAGAGAAAAGTCTCAGATAACTTCGTGCCGATCATCGCTATTGCTTCACCAATCATTGCTTATGTCATCAAAGAAAACTCTGTCAGTATCTTTGGAACTCAACTCACCTTTGAGATACTCATCATCAATGGAGCCATGACTTTCATTGCCTTGTTCTTGATGAATAAAGGTAAAGTAGAAAGCCAACTTCCTTAGATTTTTTTAGACAGGATTAACGGGATTTACAAAAATAAAAAAGAGTTACTGAAAATACAATTTAAGGTAATCTTCACTAGGATCCCAAGGACCACCACCCAAATACTTTTTTGCAATATCGCCCAATGAAGTCCCAAGATATTTCAATGCTGCAGATTCTCCAGCATCTTCTCTTCTAGCATGTAGCAAAAACTCTTTAAATGATAATTTATAGTCACGTAAAATGTTATTAAATAAGCCTTGAGCAAGTAAATAGCTAAACTCTTGTGAGTCGTTAATAAAAAAAGAATCACCAACCCAAAACTGTTGAATTGTCACAGAGTCCCAATAGCTAAGATTCTCTAGCCCTTTTTCCAGGCTCCAATCATAATAAGCTTCACCGGTAATTACCTTCTCCATTGTGCAAGCAATCGCTTCATCCAACCACATCGGCAACTTACGCTTACTCAGTAATGCATGTGTAAGCTCATGGGCCAGAGTAATATCAGGTAGATTGAACCCAGGTTCACTATGAAAGACCATGTATGGAACAACACCGCGCACAAACATTCCCCCTGATAGAACTTCATCGTCAGACTCTGGTCTTAGTAAAGAATTCTCAAGATCATAGTACTCTTCCGAGTTAATATGAAATATTAAAACTTTATCTTTTGGGTTTTGAATAAGCTTATCAAAAGATAAAGTAATTTTATCTAATGACTTCTCTGCAAATTTTAATAATAACTCATTCCTTTCCTCTTCATCATATGACATCAAAATAAAATGATCTGATGTAGAGATTTTTAGATCTTTTTTTGAGTATCGAGCCCAATGTTGCACCCAGCTCATTTTGAAAAGTGTGCATAGATAGGAATGCATTTTAGGTGAGCTCGAATAGTACTTTTCAAGTATTGCTTCTCGATTAATACATAAAGCTGTACCAGATTTATAAAAAAAGCTCGTTGCTTCTTTTTTCCCTAGAGTATCAAAAGGGAAGTCATCTGCTAAATGATGATCGACTTTAATTGTACGCCCAAATAGAACTGTTTTAATCTTTGAAAAGAAGCCCATAAAACCCAATAGTTGTTCGAATCAAGATATCTAACTCTTCTTGTTAATCAACTATGTTTACATAATCTACTTTTTCTCAAAAAAAATGGGGCTGTATCAAAAGGTACAGCCCCTTCTTTTTAATTTTTTGACCTTAAGTAATTTTCTATTTTATGCCTTTAAGTCTTCCTGAGAGGCCAGTTAAAGCGTTTCTATCCTTTTTCAGCTCATATCCCCCTTGACTCTTA
>JAJPOQ010000101.1 GCA_021232515.1 Lentisphaeraceae bacterium | reverse complement strand
TAAGAGTCAAGGGGGATATGAGCTGAAAAAGGATAGAAACGCTTTAACTGGCCTCTCAGGAAGACTTAAAGGCATAAAATAGAAAATTACTTAAGGTCAAAAAATTAAAAAGAAGGGGCTGTACCTTTTGATACAGCCCCTTGAAATTTACTTTAAAGTGATCTTAGAAGTGAATGACCCAAGAAACACCAAGCTTGTGAGCATTAAAGCTGTCTGACATCTCGTAATCATAATCTAGTTTTAGTTCAGTTCTATCATACTCATATTTAAAGCCAAGGCCCATAACAAAAGTATCATTTTCAGCTTCTATACCAGCAACATCAAAGCCAGATCCACCAGCATTAAATCTTGTTCCAAGATCTCTGCCTGTATCCATCAACTCATGAAACCAAAAAGCTCTTAATTCTAATATGTAGTAATCTTCATCTTCCATTAGACTCATGTAACCAGTTCGAAATCCAAGTTTTGTTAGGAAAGAATCGTTGTCTTGGTCATCGGTTGTAACAGCGAAAACAGAACCGTTTTCAGATACACCATCTACTTGGCTATGTGAGTATGATAAACCTGCGATAGGAGTAAAATAGGTGTTTTTACCTTCAAATTCATAACCTACTTGTGAGCTCAATGAGTATATCATTCCATCAGAATCAGAATCGATTGTGGTATTTGTTCCTGCTATCTCTCTTTCATTCTGGTACTCATTCATGCTAATTGAAAGGATATTGTCCCAAAATAGAGAATCTTCAACGTATTTTCCATATGCGGCAAGTGAGTAAGCTGTCATTTCAGTAGTTCCTGCATCCTCATCAAAATCAGCATCAGTTGAGCTATAATCGAAAGCTCCACCTAAAATCCAATTATTGTTAATGTATGCATCTGTACCAATTGTAAGATTATAGTTAGTGAAATCATAACCCAAAGCAGCACTATCGGAATCTTGTTCACCAACTCTAAAGTTTGACTCTACCCATACATTTAACTCTTCATCCCTTAGATCTTCTACCTCATTTTCAGGGCCACCAGGACCTTGAAGTGAAAAAGTTTGGAAGCCAAACTGCATGTAGTTCAAGCGTCTATTAATGTGGTTAGTGAAATCTCGATGGGATGATAGACCAATATTCGTTAAGTTGGCAAGTACCGATGGATTTATTTGTTTGAGAGATTTTTCGAAACTAGATCTATCTAAGTTATCCAACGTTAATATCTCTCTACGGAACTCAGGGTTATTTGATATACTTGGGAGGCCTCGCACAACTTCAAGTTGAATTGCTGTCGGTAGAAGCTCTTTAACAACTTCGGAGTCTAGGTCAGGGTACGCTGTGCGTGAAAATGTGCCAACTAAGTTGTTGTCTTCCACTCCAAGAGCAATAGACAAAACATAGGAATCAAGAGTGGTTCTATATTTTGTTGAATCAATTCCGCTGTTTGCTTCAATAATTATGAATTTATCCTGGTCTTCAAACAATATGTCATTTATGACATTAATGCTTGTCCCTTCATTACTTAATGAGTTTGTAACATTACCTGATATTTTGTAGTTAGCAATTTGAGCATCATCAGTTACGTCTTTATAAATTACATCTAGAGTTGCACCATCATTAAGAGTTAATGAGTTTGCAGAAATATCATCGCTTACATCTTGGGGGGATAATGTCGCATTTGAGCCAACAACTAGGTCTCCAATAATAGCGCCACCACCATTTAATCTACCGTTTACAGTAACGTTACCAGTTATACTTCCTGAGTTGAAATTAAGTACAGCGTCAGTAGCTATAGTACTTAATGAAGAAGATAAATTATTATTTAGATTAAACGTACCAGAATTGATATCTACGGAATTAGTAAATGTTGAATCGCTGTTTAAGCTCCATGTTCCAGTACCTTCTTGAGTAAGACTTTCGAAACCTTGTATTGAATTGTTTATTTGACCATTACCACTTAGGTAAACTTGATCAATGCCTGAACCAGAGGCTATGTTGCCGCTTACAGTAGAATTATTCAGTTTGAGTTGATTGTTGCCTTCGCCAATATCGAGATTTCCATTAATGATCGAATCCGCTAAATCAATGTTATCGTTTCCTGTCCCAGTTGAAACATTACCATTGATTGTGGATCCAGATGCAATAATGGAGTTTTCCCCATCGCCTAAATTTATGGACGAGTACGTAATTTGAGATTGTTGAACAGCCAAGTTGTCAGATCCTAAACCACCAGAAAATGAATTTCCGTTAAGTACAGAGTTTCGTACAGTAATTGAGTTAGTGCCATTACCAACATTAATATTACCATTGATTGTGGAGTTCTCAGAAAGAGTAATTGAGTCTGTTCCGAGGTTATTTGATGTGAAGTTTATGTCCCCTATGATTGAGGATTGACCACTTAGAGTAAGACTGTTTTGAACTGAGCTGTTAAAAATAATTGAGTCAGTTATTTGGGCATTGTTGCTCAAAGTAACAGTATTTGCAGCGCCTCCTCCAAGTAATGCGATGGAGCTTCCTGTTTCAAATGCTACTCCGCCGTTGATGGAGATAGTTTTAAAGTTTGAATTAATAAACGCTGCGTCTGAAAATTCATTTTGTGTAGTTGATAATTGATCCAGAATAAGTACGTCACCAGCTGTACTATTAGTAGTAACTGTACCAATTATCTTATCGCCTGACCCAGAATATATAAAAGTGTTTTGTCCGGTACCTGTTGTCACATTCCCGTTAATCGTAGCTCCATCATACATGCTAATAACGTTGTTGTTGTTACCAAAGGTCACGCTAGAGTTAACAATAGCTCCACCGCTTATTTTCAGAGAACTGTCTCCTGATGTTAGATTTATTGCAGTTAGGTTTATTGTGGAATCAGCAACTTCTAGGTTAAAGTTTCCTGTGCCATTAAGCGTATTGTCAGGATTGTTAATTGAACTACCATTCCGTAATAGGATTGTATTGTTGCCTGCTCCTAACTGAAAGATGTTTGAATCAGAGATAGTAGTATTGTCAAAAATGAAGTTATCCCCTCTAATACCTGTAAAAGTTTCTCCGTTAACAGAAATGTTAGAACTGCCATTTTCGCTTGTACCACCAGCCAGAGTTATACCAGTTGTTAGAGTAGTATTCTTAATTACAAAAACATCATTTCCATCGCCAAGGTTGTAGGTGCCGTTAGCTATAGTTCTACCATTAAAATCAATATAGCCATTATCATTTCCTGATCCCAGATCAACAGTACCATTTATGGTTGTATTTGATCCAGCATTGAATACATCGTCTCCTTCTTCAAGGAATATACTACCTCCAACAGTAGCAGTATCTTCTACCGTTACAGTATCATTTCCTTCTCCGGCAAGAATATTGCCATCAATTTGAGATTCTCTAGAAATGCTTACCGAGTCATTACCTTCTTCTAGATCCAATGTACCACCGATGAAGCCAGCTCTGACAGATTCATTCGCTTCAGTATCAGGATTATCTGCAACACTTTCACCTGAAAGGATCACTATGTCATTTCCAGCCCCAAGTTGGACATTAGCACCAGCAGCTATGAAGCCTTGTTCGTTGATAGTTAGAGTATCAACGCCCGCTCCAGTATTTACACTACCTCTAATTCGACCTTGTTCCTCAAGAGTTAACGTATTAGTTCCGCCAGTGATATTTATGTCGTCAACAAATGCAGTTCCAGCAATGTAGACAGAGTCATCACCTGTTCCCATACTTAGATTGCCATCGATGAAAGCTGTGGAGGTTATTGTAACCGAGTTGTTACCATTCCTGAGGTTTACGTCGCTATGTATCCAAGCTATTCCAGAGAAATCAATAACATCATTACCATCACCAGTATCAACACTGCCGATTATATCGCCAGGACCAGTACCTAAAATATTGTTGTCTCCACCTCTCAAAACAATGTTGCCAAGTATACCATCTATTCCACCACGGCTTGTTGTAAACGTGGTATTATTATTGGTTAGATTTAGAATAGCAATATGATCAGAATCATCAAATGTATGCTCACCTGTTGGGGAACTATAGAAAGCATTGATTTTATCAATATTTGGCTTTGTTAGATTTGAATCAGCGTCACCAGCATTGGCATAGCCTGCGTTTATCTGGTTGCCGCCAATCTGAATGTTTAAATTCGGTGCTGAATTTTGAATGATTATTACAGCGCCAAGATCTGTCGTGTCATTTTCACCATTTGTGTAATTCAAAACACTTGGAGTGCCTAAATTATCTATCGTTGCGTCGTTTAGAATTATACCAGCATAGACGGATGGATTTTGAAGAAAAACTAGGCAGATCGTAAGAGGAAGAATAAATCTCTTAGCTAATTTATTTTTTAGAAAATGATATGTCTTACCAATAAACATAATGTCCCTATACATGTAATGTATGTAAAAATAACTATTAAGTTAAAAGTAGCTAATAAGCAAAAGAAATGATTAATTTAAGTTTCGCAAATTTCAAACTATTGAGTTGAGAAATTGTTAGAAATGTTACTTTAGTTAAATTCGATATTATTTGATTTATTCTCTATTAAAATTGGATAGTATTTCGAAAGCTGTTCTCTATAAAGGGTTTTAAAATCATTACTTGTTTCTTTTAACCAAGGTTTTATGTCTATTTTTTCTCTGGAGCCTCGGTAGGGTTTTGTGAACTTGAGCATGGATTGAAATGGTGTTTTTGAGTATTGATTTAAAGTTTTTATAAAATGGTAGCTGGCCCCGTATGCTTTCTGTGTGTTACTTAGTACTTTTTCGAAATGGTCCCAGTTTTTACGCTCTTGTTTGAGTAATTTTTCTGCAAAAACAGAGGCAAGGCCTTCCATATGCCAATCATAAACTTTGGGATTTAGTAGATGAAACATCTCATGTGCTAATTCACAATAAAATGGGTCTGAATCTGGCTCATGTTTTAAATAAATGACAAAAACACCTCTTTTCTCACTGGCTAATTCACAGAGCTGCATGTTTATCTTTGGTCTCTTAATTACTTTGAACGAAGCCATGGCTCCTTTTAGTAGGGTGTCTAGCAAGCTTCGGTTAAGTTTGAAGGTATCTTTGGAGAAAGATCCAAAGAAGCCTTCTCCGGCCCACTTTTCTTGCTCTTCTGTAAGTTTTAGATTTGGGAACTTTTCTTCTGAGTAAAAGTCTTCGTCTAGAAGAATACTGTTGAGTAACTTTATGACTAAAACTTTTTGTCTAAGTGTATCTGACTTGATTGTAGTGTGATTGAAGTGAGACCGTAGTGACTTGTGAGATTTGAGTAAGCCATTGATTCTCGTTTTGACTGTCTGCCAATCTTGTATGTCTGCTCTCGAAAAAAGTCTTGGGTTCTCGACAAGTTTTGATCTACGGATATGAAGCTCATTAACAGGGATTTTAAAATCACCGTATTCTTTGAGCGCTTCTAAACCTTTAGCAATGAATCGATCAACTTTTTTGTTTTCAACTGGTATGTAGTACTGATAGTTTGTGGAATCAGCAAAACAGAGAAATGTTGAGAGTAGAAAAAAACAAAAAGCTAGGTTATTTATTTTTGACTTGCTTCTTAAGTTCATTTTCGAGTCTAGCCCTTTCGATCTTGGCGATATTATTTAAGTCTTTTTCTTTAAGAGTAAGATAGAGTGAGATAGCCTTTACCTCGACGAGATAGTCAAGTTTTGGGCGGACGCCGTATTTTTTATTCATTGCGGCATCGTACTTATCTTTTGTTTCTTCCGTCTTCTTTAACTCTTCGATAATCTTTTTTTGCTCTTTAACACTTTTTTTCTGTCTTTCTTTTTTAAGAGACTCAATTTTGTTGGTAAGCACCTTTCCTTGCTGAGCAGCCATGATGAACTCTTTTACTTGTGCAGCATTGTTGAGTTCAAATTGTGGGTATTTTTTATACTGTTCCTTTTCGTCTTTTTTAGGCGCTTCGGCTTTCTCGCCAGCGATCTGATTTAGTTGGTCATCATTCAGTAAAAGCGAAACAGTTGCCGCTTCATTAACTAGTTGATAGTTTAGGCCTGGAGTCATGCCATATTTTTTTTGATGATACTTTTCAACTTCCAATAGTCTTGTTTCAGCTTCTTTAAGTTTAGCGGCGTCTTTTTTCTTGCCGTACTTCAGAGTTACTATCTGTAGTTTTAAGGTATTTTGAACCTGAATAGACTTCTTGAGATCTGTTATGTTACTCTGACCTTTCACTATAGTAGATCTGAAAGTAAAAGTTTTTTCTTTTGCATCCTGTGCAGATAGAATACTGATAGCAGAGAATAAAGTAAGTAAAAAGAGTCTCATGTGCGCCTTGTAGTTAGTTGCGTGTCTTTAATTCAGAGGGATTGTTAGCTGGAACTGTAGTTGAGTTGGGAAGTTGCTCTCTTTCTGGCGATGGATTGCTGCCGTAAAAAACAAAAAGTAGTCCGCCACCAACAATGATCACAAAAATGAAGATAGCTATGATCATCATTTTAAAGTTTTTCCCAGCGGCATAGGCGGCTTCTAGATCATCGAAGTCTTGCATGTTGACTGCGGTGTCTTGTAGCTTTATATCTGGCTCTACATCCGTTATGTTTGGGTCGAGAAGTAAATCGATGTTTGTGGAATCCATAACCTTTTTCTGACTAGCGATAAGTGTGTCGGCATTGACGTTACTTATAGATTTTGGATCTTCTGCTACGCCAGCAAGTATGTTGAGGTCTATTTCAGTCGGTGGTCTTGGCTTTAAAGTTTGACTTGGGTCTGGAGCATTGAACTCTTGTTTTATCTCGTCGACCTTTACTTCCTCAACGTATTGTAAATTGACGCCAAAACAATCAATGATTTTTTTAAAGTCACTAGGACGTTGCTCTGGATCTTTCGAAAGAATTGCCATGATCTGGTCATTGACATCTTTAGGAATAGATGGCTTACGATTTGTGATAGAGATGGGATCGGTGTCTTGATGTGCCTTTAAGATCGTTTCTTTCGTTTTGAAGTCTTCAAATGGTGGGATCTTACAAATAAGCTCATACATCACACAGCCAGCAGCATAAAGGTCAGACTTATGTGTTGCTTCTTTTTTTTCTGCCATCTCTGGGGCGCAGTAGTGGTGATTGTTAATGCGGTCTATTTCTTTTGACTTACCTCGGAGCTGCTCCGTTACTAAGTTTGTAACACCACAATCATCGAGACTTACTTTTCTGTCAGGAAGGCACCTGATAGTGCTCGGTTTTATATTACCTAAAACGAGCTTAGTACTCTCCGCTTCTTTCAGCGCTTCAAGGAGTGATATGGAGTACTGTAGCGCCGCACGTTGAGATACCTTCCCTGTAGCAAGTTTAGTTTTGAGGGAGCCATTATCTACTGTTTCAGTTTCTATGAAAAACTCTTCGCCGATAAAGCCGTAGCTTAGTATTTTACGGATGCCGGGAACTGCGAGTTCCTTAATCTTATAAATTTGTTTTTTGAGAGTTTCGATAAGAGTTTCGTTTTTTGAAACTTTGTCGTCAAAAACCCTTACGTGACATTGGTGGCTTTGTTCTAGATGAGTAGCAGAGAATGTGGTCGAAAATTCATCATTTGAAATAATGTCATGTAGGAGAATGGTTCCAAAAAGCTTGGGAATCGTAAAGCGTACAGAGCAGTTGTCACAGAAGGTTTTGGTGAAGGCACGGTCAGCATCAACAAACTGCTTTGTCGAGCAGTTTGGGCACACGACTTTAATTTGGCCTTCATTTTCTGACATACGCTTTCCTTTTAATGTGTAACGCCGGTTAATAATAGCACGGGCCTTAGCAGCCGTAAACTCGAAAATTTAACACAAAGCGAATGATTATAACATTGTTACCCAATAAAATGGCTTATTATAGACTAAACATAACCTTTTATTCATTAGAATTGCCTTCAGTAGTAGTGAGTTTTGAATAGTATGTGTCTATTCATATTGGGTTCCATTGACTTAATTGTTAATTTAAATTGATTCTTTTGGAGATAATGTTTAAAGATGGATTGTCATTAATTTATAAAAAACAATTTGTTTAGTTAAATTAACTATTGGTTGCTTAATTTAAGGTTCTTCACGTTTTTCCGGGGAACGCATCTTTAATCTTCAGAAAGAAATAGAATGTGTCTCTGTATCCATAAGCCATTCTCTTAATAACTTTGATTTTATTATTCATGCCTTCCAGTACACTGGTATTAAGTGGATA
>JAJPOQ010000099.1 GCA_021232515.1 Lentisphaeraceae bacterium | reverse complement strand
GCATATTGTTAAAGAAATTTACTGATGAAAAGCAGTGGAAACTATTCTGGAATGAAAAGATGAAAATACAGAATAAGGTGATGATGGGAATTAGAAAGGTTGCTCCATCATCACAGAACTTGGAACATTAATAAAATATTTGATCTCAAGTTTCTTATTATTAGTTACTTATGGTTTTTGTGGGGCGGGTCCTTAGAGATTTATTTTAAAGTTTCATAATATCGAGAGACGGCTTTGTTATCCTAATTGTGACTGAAACACAGCAGCTTGGTTTATCAAGCAGGGTGTGAGTGTGTGATAACTATTGAAATAATAAAAATTTTACAAACTTCTAATTTGGAGAGAATGAATGAGTCAAGATGCAAAGTCAGATGCTGAAGTAGTTGAAGAGATCGGTGTAGCTTTCAGCAAGATGCGTAAGGAAATTCACAAGAAGATTGTCGGCCAAAATGAAGTTGTAGAAAATCTTCTTATTTCAGTTTTTGCAGGAGGCCACGTTCTTTTAGTTGGTGTTCCAGGTCTAGCAAAAACACTACTAGTTACTTCTCTTTGTGAAGCTTTAGACTTAGACTTTAAACGTATTCAGTTTACTCCAGACCTTATGCCGTCAGACATCGTCGGTACAGAAGTAATTCAAGACGATCCTGTAACTAAAGAGCGTATGTATAAGTTCATGGCTGGTCCAATCTTCTCAAACATTATTCTTGCGGACGAAATAAACCGTACACCTCCAAAGACTCAGGCTGCATTACTAGAAGCGATGCAAGAGAAGCAAGTTTCAGTAGGCGGTAAGATCTATCCACTTTCAAAACCTTTCTTTGTTATTGCAACGCAAAACCCGATTGACCAAGAAGGTACTTATCCACTTCCAGAAGCACAGCAAGACCGTTTCCTCTTTAATCTATTTGTGGATTACCCAGAAGCTGACGAAGAAATGGAAATCGTTAGAACAGTCACTTCAGGTACTAGTGAGGAGATAGAGTCGGCAGTATCGGGTGAAGATATTCTAAGATATCAAAACCTTATTAAAAAAGCACCAGTTGCAGATCATGTTCTCAAGTATGCGGTCGATCTCGTTAGAGCTACAAGAAGAGAGAAGCCAGAAGCAACAGAGTATGTGAAGCAGTGGTTGAGCATCGGTGCCGGTCCTCGTGCATCTCTTTCATTAATTAGTGCAGCTAAAGCTAGAGCGATCCTGCATGGCAACTATCACGTATCAACTGAAGATGTAGCGGCTGTAGCAGTTCCTGTTCTTAGACACAGAATAGCACCAAACTTTGGCGCCCAAGCCGAAGGCATATCATCCGCCGACATCGTTAAGCATCTACTAGAAACTATTCCGCAAAACAGCTGATTCGAATGAAGAAGCTAGCAAAATATCTGCACCCAGGGATCATTTCTCGGGTGGGGGCATTTGTCATCAATCCTAAAGGTTTAGCCGAAGGTAACATTGCAGGAGCACACAAGTCACCATTTCATGGTTTCTCTGTTGAGTTCGCAGGTCACCGAGAGTATATCCCTGGAGATGACACAAAGCACATAGACTGGAACGTTTACTACAAGCGAGATAAGTACTTTATCAAGCAGTATGAAGCTGAAACCAATCTTGTGACGCAAATATTTTTAGATGCGTCAGAGTCTATGCGCTTTAAGTCTGGAGATCAAAGCAAGTTGGACTTTGCATCCTACCTTGCGGTATCTCTCACTTACTTAGTTACAAATGCCAGAGACAGCATGGGAATGGGTATATTTAACGATAAAATCGTTGAGTACCTACCACCGAGCAATTCACTTCAAACAGTTTACAAGATGAGTAAAGTCTTAGAGGAAATGACCCCAGTTAAGAAGACTGAGATGGGGAATAGTCTTATGGATTTCGCTCAGCGTATTGGTCGTCGTCAGATAGTCATAGTTATCAGTGATTGTCTTTTGAGACCTTCAGAACTTCATGACGGCTTGTCGCGTTTGCGTTATGATCATCATGAAATAGTTCTCTTTCATGTTATGGATCCTCAAGAGATTGACTTTGATCTTGAAGGAACGATTCGTTTCCAAGGTATGGAAGGTGCAGGAGAGGTGAAGTTAGATGCGCGCCGTGTTCGAAAAGCTTATATGAAAAAGTTTGAAGAGCATCGTCATAAGATTTTAGATGTGTGTGAGAAAAACAATACTGAGTACGTTCCTGCAAATACAGGAAAAAGTGTCAGTGAACTTCTCATGGGTTACCTCAGTTCCAGACTGACTCATATTAACAGGTAGGTAGAAAAGTGGCTTTCTTAAATACAGTACTTTTATGGGGTTCAGCTTTGGCTTCCATTCCTGTGATCATCCACTTGATTCGTAAGAATCGAGTTAAGGAGATGGAGTGGGCGGCGATGGACTTCCTTTTTGATGTAGTAGAAGAACAGAAAAAGCGCTTCCAGATGGAAGATATACTTTTGTTACTTCTAAGAACTTTATTGATTTTATTTTTAGTATTAGCAATGGCTCGACCAGTACTAAGCTCAGCAGGCTTTGGTTTTGGTAAACGCGATACGCTGATTGCGATGGATGACACCTTTTCTATGGCAACTCGCTCTGGTTCAAAAACACGTTTTGACCATGCAGTTGATGTCGCCTCTGGTGTAGTTGCTAGAATCCCAGGTAGTAGTGGTGGCGCTTTGGTCTTACAAAGATCAAATGCAGAAAAAGTTATAGGTACTTTATCTGCCGATCACAGCTTACTCGGTGAAGCCGTTAGAAGCTTAAGCGTGAGTGACTATGACGGTGACCCTGCTGCAGGCTTGAAGGCATGTTTGGATATCATCGAAAAAGAGAAAACTCCGGGTGCGGTAGTTTATCTTATCTCAGACTTCCAAGAAAGTGAATGGAAAGAACCATCAGCAGATGTTCAAGAAGTTTTGAAAAAGCTTAGAGAGAAAACTGATGTTATTTTTGTAAATGTCGGCGACTCGGAAGAAAGCAATATCTCTGTAGTTGAGCTTCAGCCTCTACAAGCTGCAGTTCGTGTTGGTGAACCTATTTGGTTTTCAGTTAAGATTCGAAATAATGGAAAAGAAGACACGACTGACGTACCAGTTTATTTTGAAATAAATGGTGCGGTGAGAGAAGCTTTAAGTGTTTCTATTCCGGCAGGCCAGACGACGTCGACAGTTTTTAGAGCAGATGTTGAAAGCGCAGGTTTTCATAAGGCGACTGTTCGAATCGGTATAGATAATAATGAAAAGGACAACTTTGCTTTCACTCAGTTCGAAGCTTTTGAACAACTGAAAGTTTTAGTTTTGCAGAACTTCATTCCAGAAACAATCGAAGAGAAACGAGCCGTCTTTGTCGACTTTGCTTTAAATCCATATCCGGGTGCTTCACAAGCAGAGAACGCTCTCTACAAGTTTACTTGGAATAGCATTCAATCGATGAGTGTAGATGACCTTGATGAGTATGCCTTTATTATCTTGGACGACGTTCGTGCACTAACGACTGTTGAGTCAAAGTTCCTTGAAGACTATGTAGCTTCAGGTGGTGGTGTCATGGTTAATATGGGGCCAACAATCGATGCCGAAAACTATAATAGAATATTCTATAAAGATGGCAAAGGACTTTTTGCTTGGCCACTTTTAGATACTGCAGTTGAATCCTTGGAAGAAGGTAAATACCTCAATTACGAAGTTAATAATCCAAATCATGAAATCTGGAGTTTCACTGGAGGTAAAGAAGTAAACCTCGGTATGCGACTTAAAAAGTGTTTTGGCTTTGTTAGTCAGACTTCCGATAGAGCTTTAAGTCTTATGAAGCTTAGGAGCGAAGGCGACGACCGTAGCTTTATGGCCGCTTTTACTTATGGTCGTGGTAGAGTTTTTGTAAACGGTACAAGCTCAGGACTTGAGTGGAACAATCTCGCACTTTTGCCAACTTTCCTGCCTTTCTACAGAAAAGTAAGTAACTGGTTGATGAATGAGAAATATGGCCAGAAGAAGTATGAAGTAGGTCAGTCTTATACTCAAGAAGTTTCTGAAGAGAAATCCAGAACTCAATTTGAGATGATGGCTCCTTCAGGAAGTATGCAAACCATTGAAGCTACTATTTCTGGTGACCGCCATTTTTTAAATGTCGAAAGCTTGAAAGAGTCCGGCGTGTATAAATTGCGAGAAGAAGGCAAAAGCAACAGCCGCCTTATCTCGGTAAATGTCGACTCAACTGAGAGTCAGGTTACATCTATGGCAAACGACGATTTAAAAACCATTTATGAACCTCTCGGTGTTAAAGTAACAGATAAACAAGGTGCAGCAACTATGACAAGTAGTGCAGCTGCTTCTGAGATAAGTACGCTCCTTTTAATCCTGGCAATTTTATGTTGGTTAGGAGAAAACTTTTTAAGTTTGATGATTTCAAGAAGAGGTCAAAATGGATAATTTAGTGAAAAACCTTTTTGCCTCAGAGGACACTGTTTCGGTTAATGACTATGAAGTCGTTATGAATTCAGGTTTCCCCGCATGGGCGATAGTCCTATGTGCTATAGCTCTTGGTATTTATGCTTGGTTTATGTACAAGAAAGAGTCGCCTATGACAACTGGTAAGCAGCTTGTTATTTTGACTATTCTAAGATTTGGAACTTGTTTTGTTTTGTTCCTACTTTTATTGCAGCCAAAGATAAAACTTGATACACAAGAGTCATCTCGAACTGTTCTACCTATTTTGATCGACGTCTCTCAGAGTATGGGGATTGTTGAAAAGAAGGCATCAGATTCTTATCTAAAAGAAATGGCTGAGGCTGGCGCAGTAAGACAACAAGATGCGGCTCAATCTAGCCGTTTAGAGTTGGTCTCAAATATTCTGAATAACAAAGAACTCGGTGTGATCGACGAACTGAAAGAAAAGTATGCTGTTAAGTTTTACTTGTTTGACCAGAAGACTCGTCAGTTACAGACAGATACAGATCTTATTACATTGCCTACTGCAGAAGGAGAAGCGACCGGTTTAGGACCAGCTATTTCCTATGTGGAAGAGTCTTTAAAAGGTCTGCCTGTGGCAAATATGATTATCTTTTCAGATGGTATTCATAACAAAGGTGAGTCTCCATTAGAAGTAGCTCGCGCACTCAAAGAAAAAGGCACAAGGCTTTTCCCAGTTGGAATCGGTATGCCAGAAAACATCGACTTGAAGGTAAGGAATGTAAACGTTTCTGAACTTCTTTTTAAAGGCGATGACGTAGCAGTGAACGTTGTTTTTGAAGGCTCGGGAATAGAAGAAACTGAGTTAGAAGCTGTGCTCTACATGGGAGATAAAGTTGTTGGTCGTAAAGTCGTTACTTGTCAAAACGGTATCTTTAAACAAATCTTTATAGTTCGACCTGAAACAAAAGGTGACTTTGAGTTCCGTGTTGCTCTAGAGAAACACCAGGATGAGTACTTTACTGGTAATAACGAAATGAGCCGTCAAGTCAGCGTGATTGACAGCGAGATAAGAGTTCTTCTGGCGGTAGGGAATCCAAGTTGGGAATATCGTTACCTCAAAGGTATGCTTGACAGCGATAAACGCTTCAAAACTAAGGTTTTTATCCGTAGTGGCGATATGTCGAGAAGTAATTCCGATGAGCAGTTCCTTTCTTCATTTCCTTTTGAAAAGCTCAATGAAATAGATTGTGTGATCTTAAATAATATCGATCGAGACTATTTTAGTACAGAGAGAATGAAACAGCTTCAGGATTATGTTTCAAATAAAGGTGGTTCATTAATAATGATCTCAGCCCCGTCTGGAACACCAGGTAGTTTTACAGGAACGCCAATCGAAGAAATGTTACCTGTAACTATACGCAAAGTTACCGAACCAGAAGAAGAAGACTTTTCAAAGAAAAATACTCGAGCTTACCCTTTAAGACTTACAGAAGATGGTCGCGAAAGCATCATCACAAGACTGACGCCGCATCCAGAAGAAAATGCTAAGCTTTGGGAAAAACTCCCAGGCCAGTATTGGTACTATAAAGGCATTCGAAAGTTGAAGTCTGGAGCAGTCGCTTTAGTTGAGCACGGTAAAGTCACAAACGAGTATGGGGCTATCCCACTTATGGCTTACCAACGCTTTGGTCGTGGTCAGGTATTATTCTTAGGCTTTAACTCTATATGGCGTTGGCGCTTTAGAATTGGTTCGAAGTTTACTGACCGTTTCTGGGGACAAACTATGCAGAATCTAGGTTTACCTCACTTAATGGGGAATATGCACAATGTTTCAATTGAAACAGTCGGTCGTGACTTTGCTTCAGGTGAAAAGATAGATGTAACTTGCCGTGTGATAAATGAATCTTTAAGTAACTCCATTGGCGATGATATAACTTTGGTAGCCTCTGAAGTTGAAGGCGAAAATGTCAAAGAATTCAAGATTGCTAGATCTGCTATGTCAAATGAGTTTTTAGGTTCAATTGTTCTGCCAGAAGGAAGTTGGGACTTACAAGTTCGAGGCCAAGAGAATGAAGCTCGTCATAGAATTCGCATTCAGAAATCAAACCTTGAGTTTGAAAAGACTTCTATGGATAAAGTTCAATTGTCTCGCATCGCAGAGATTTCAGGAGGCCAGTTTATCCCAGTTTCGAAGATCGCTGATTTACCTCAACTTGTATCTGAGAAAGTTCGATTGAATCGAGTTGTCTATGAGAAGAGTCTTTGGGATAGTTGGATATTCTTAATCCTTATCTGTGTTTTTACTGCCAGTGAGTGGCTGCTTAGAAAGAAGGAGAATTTACCATGACAGAGAGTACTAAAGCTTCTGAATTGATAAATGAGCTCGACAAGTTAGGCGCCGAGATTCGTTTTCAAAACCTCTTAGAAGGCATGGTTCGCCTTTTGTATTGGAGTATTTCTGTAATCGTTGTTTTATTTATACTAGACTATCTTGTACATTTTCCATATGCTATCCGCCTTATCGCTTTTATTGGTGGCTTGGGCTACGCGGCATATTGGTTCGCGGTTAACCCGTGGAAACAGTTTAATCGGCAGCTAACGACTGAAGAAGTTTCACTGTTGGTAGAAGATCGTTATCCAGAGTTTCGAAGTCGCGTTATTTCGACACTTCAGTTCAATAGAAACTTACCAAAAGCAAACATGTCTTTGGAACTAGTTTCTAAAATGATGCACCAAACTTTTTCCATGACCAAGGACAAGGCTTTATCTGCGATAGTAGATAAGTCTTGGCAGAAGAAAAACTTCATGACTTTAGTTGTTTCTATAGCGGTTATAAGTGGCGTAGTTGCAACACAGACTGACACTTTTCGTTATTTTCTAAAACGTTTAGTTTTACCAGTTTCTTATCCGTCTCTTACTAAAGTGACGAATATAGAGATGCCAGAGTACTTAGTCGCTGGAGAGGAGTTTACGATAAAAGTGAAAGCAACTGGAGTCTTGCCAAACCTTGGTACAGTCAGTTTACTAACAAACAGTGATAGACTTGATACAGACTTGGTGCCAATTGACCGTCAAGGTTTATATGAGTGTCAGTTAAGTGGCATAATCGAGGATGGAAATATTGAGATAAACCTTGGAGACTTTACCAGTGAAGTTATTCCTTTGAAAGTTGTTCAACGCCCGACAATCGCCAAGATGACTTTGTCACTCACACCTCCAGAATACACAACTTTACCTCAGACGGATACACAGTCGGGAAATGCTCGTATGCTTTACGGAACTAAGGTGAAGTTAACGGTCAAACCAAATAAGAAACTAAAAGAGCTGAAGTTTCTCAATAAGACGACAACTGAGAAAATTGCTAATTTTGTGGAAAAGGATGGGGTCTGGGAGTTATCGTTTACTCCGGAGGCTAGCATGACTTATACATTATCTATGTTGGATGATTTTGGTTTGGTAAGTAAGGATATTCCAGATTTTAGATTAACGGTGAAGGATGACAGAAAACCTGTGATTCGCGTTATGAAACCTTATTCGCTAACGGAACTAGCTCCACAAAGCTCATTGCAGCTTGAAGTGAAAATCAAAGACGACTTCAACCTTCAAAGTGTGAAGATCCTCTATACGATTACAAATGGCGAGTATGAGCAAGATAGCGAATTTCAGCAATTTAAGATTAAGAAAGCTTTTAAAGATATTCAGTCTAACCAATTCGTCATCGATGAGATCTGGTCCAATAAAAAGCTCGACCTTAAAGAAGGTAACTTACTAAAAATCAGAATCGAGGCAGTGGACAATGCGCCAACGCCAAACATTTCATACTCGGAAGACATACTCGTACCAATCATCTCAGATGCCGAGATGAGAAGTCGCTTAAGCGAAGAATTTGTTGAAGCAATCTTACCTGTGGAAGACCTAAAACTTAGACTAAATAAGTCCAGTCGCAAAACTTCGAAATTGGGAGCACCTTATGAATAAACTACCATCAGCAGTTACATGTGCAGCTTTACTTTCTGCAGGTTCGATCAACGCACAAGTAGATGAAGATCAAGTTATCCGTGAACTTCGAAATCAGACAGTAGTGACTCGCAGTGTTAAGAGAAGTACAGATGAAGTTCAAAAGAGTATCGAGCAGATTCGTAACCGCATGCTTCTATCGGGTGTGATTGATGAATCGATGATTGAGACGGTTGATAAGATATTGTCAGAAGCAAAAGTAGCTGGTAATGACGCTCTAAAAGAAGCGATCAAAAATCTTGTATTAGCAACTGATACTCCAGAGAAAAGAAATGATCATCTTCAAGAAGTCTCAAAAAATCAGGGCTTAGCGATTAGTTCTTATGAAAAGATGCTAGAAGAAGCACGTAAAAATGCCGACATGGCACGCATTCAAGCTAGAGTCAGTGACTTAACTCAGAAGTTAGAAGAACTCGCAAAAGATACTCAAGAAGCTCAACAGCAAGAAAATGCTGGAGAAGATGTCGAAGAGAAAGTCAAAGAAGAGTTAGCTGAACGTCAGAAAGAGTTGACCGATATGGCTAAAGAGCTTGAGAAAGAAATAGCTGCAGTCAATGAAGATGAGCCAGAGTCGCCAGAAGAACAGGCGGCAAATGAAGAGAAAGCTGCCGAAGAAGATCAAGCTAAGCCAGAAGAGCAAACGGCTGAAAACGCCGAGAAGGAAGAGTCTGCAACTGACGAACAAACGGCTGAAAACGCCGAGAAGGAAGAGTCTGCAACTGACGAACAAACAGCCGAAAACGCCGAGAAGGAAGAGTCTGCAACTGACGAGCAAACAGCCGAAAATGCCGAAGAAGAGTCTATCTCTGATCAATCTGAAAAAATTGCTGAAGATATAGAAGATGGCAAAATAGACGATGCAGTGAAAGGCCAAGAGGAACTTTTAAGTCAGTTGCAAGAATTGAATGAAGAGTTAAATGGTTCCCCAGAAGATTCGCCAATGGCAGAGCAATCACCAGAAAGTGCGGCTCTAGATCAGTTAGCTCAAGAGTTAAGTAAGCAAATTGAACAAGTTAGTGAACTTGAAAATAGCGGTCTTGAAGGCGAAGAACTTGAAGAAAGTGATGACTTCAATCAAGCTCAAGCTGATCATCAAGAGCTTGCCCAAGAAGCTGGTAGTTTAGATGCTGAAATACAAGAAGCTCTTAAAGAAGCAGGCGAGAGTTTAGAAGAAGGAAACTTAGAAGAAGCTCGTGAGAATTATGAAAAAGCTCAGAAAATGGCAGAGAAGAAATCTGCAGAGCTCGCTCAACAACCACAGTTAGCGCAAACAGAACCCGCTGAGCCTGCAGAACCAGGAGAGCCAACGGATCCTTCTGAGCAGGGAGAAGAAAGTCAGCAAGCTCAAGCTACTCCTGCTCAGCCCCAGCCTCCACAACCAGGTCAAGAACAAGCGCCTGCTCTACCGCAGCCTCCAACTCCAAATGAAGAGTTAGCGAAAATGACTGAACAAGAGTTAGACCTAAACTTAAAGAAAAACAGACTGGCAAAAGAGAAGCTTAAAAGAAGTCAAAGTTGGTTGGCAGACAAAGTTCAGATCGATGGTCAGAACATGCAAAAACTTTTAGAACAAGCGCCAGCAGAGTACAAAGACTTGGTTAAGCAGTACTACGAGGCGCTAGCGAGGACTAATCAATGATTAAAGTATGGTGTGTGATTTTAAGTGTATTCATGCTTGGTATGAATGCACAGGAAAAGGATACGATTGCAGAAATCTCTCCTGAGATGACAAGGTCGCTTGGAAGAGGCTTAAAAAGCTTAGCGTCCAAACAGCAGCCAGATGGATCGTGGCGTGGTAACTACGGCCGCAATGTTGGCGAAACATCTCTTTGTCTTATGGCTTTTATGTCTATGGGGCACTTGCCAGGAGAAGGTGAGTTCGGTCATGTTGTTGGTAAAGGTGTTCAGTGGGTGCTGAAACAAGCAAAACCAAGTGGATTAATTCAATATACTCAAGGCCAACAAGAGCAAGCACCTGTTATGTATGGTCATGCTTTGGCAACTCTTATGCTCTCAGAAGCTTGGGGGCAAACTCGTCGGAAAGATGTTGGTAAAGTTCTTCGAAATGCAGTGAACCTTATCTTGCAAGTTCAAGGCAAGAAAGGTGGTTGGGGTTATAAATCGGTGCCAGAGGATGGCGACACTTCAGTTTGTGTTATGCCGGTTTTTGCTCTGAAGTCTGCCCAAGATGCGGGCATCTATGTTCCATCTGCCACTATTGAAAAAGCATTGAAGCTTATCAAAACTCGTTATAACAGCACTGAAGCGATGTTCGGTTACACGAGTACTCGTATCAGTGAACAACACTCGGGTTCTAGTGCTGCAGGTACGTGTATTATGCAGATTTGTGGAGAGAAGGATAAGACTTACACAGAAAAGCCTTTAGAGAAGCTCCACGAAATCATGGGTCGCATAAATAAAGCGAAAATAGGCCACAAGCCTTACTTCCTTTATTATTCTTCAGTAGCATCATTTAATAATGGTAGTCGATTTTATAGACCATGGGTTAAACTTCTTGAGCCTTACTTACTAGATAAACAAAATAAAGATGGTTCTTGGGGAACACACTATCAGACTGCATTTTGTATACTTGCAGCAAGTTTGCCGTTTCAGTACATTCCAGTTTATCAGAAGTGAGTTCTTATGATTAAGCCTTTAGTTTACTTTTTATTATCTATCTCTTTATCTGCTGGTTTTGTGAAAACAAAAGATGGCAAAGTATTAACAGGTCAGGTGAACTTAGCAGGTTCGACTTTGGAAGTGAATTCTAAAAAGATGTCACTAGATAAAGTTTCATCTTTTGAAAGAGACCTTCCTTTGATTCCGAATACTGGCGAATTCCTAATTTTAACGAATGGTTCACTACTGAAAGGTAAAGCCAAAAAGATAGATACAAAAAACTCGACTTTATCTTTTGAATTCAAGGATGTTGAAAGAAGTATCAAGCGTTCTTCTATCGCGGGTCTAAGCTTTGGTGGAAGCAAGTTCTTTTCTGCTTCTGAAAGCAAGTCAGACAGTATCATCATGAATAATGGTGAAATTGAAAAAGGCTCTTTAGCGTACTTCACAAATACCATGCTTGGTTTTAGCACGCGCAGTATCAAACGTTATAAAAAATCAGCCTTAAGTTTTATTGTCCTAAACACAGTTCCTAAGAGTGTCGATGCGAGTGATGTAAAGATATTTACAACGAGTCGAGAAATAATTGCGGGTCGATTAGAGTCTATAAAAGATGGCAAGGTTACTATTAAAAATGCAGCTGGGACTTTTATTGAAGATCTCCAGCGAATTGTTCGTTTTGAAAAACAATCAACCAACTCTAAAAGTTTGGTAACACTTAAGCCAACGAGTGTTGAGCAACAAGCATACTTTAATGATGTACTAAAACCTCAGTTTAATAAAACCTTTACTCAATCAACTGTTGTACTGAGAGAATTGCCAATTAAGAATTTTATTTCTATTCATTCCAAAACAGTTATGAATTACGATTTAAATAAAAAATACTCTTACTTTTCAACAGAAGCTTTTATCGATGAAAATGCTTTGAATGGAGACTTAACTCTTGTTTTGAATGCCGATGGGAAAGAGCTTTTTAAGCAGCAAATCTCTTCAGGTCACAAACCAGTTTCAATAAGCGTCCCACTTAAAGGGAAGTCAAAATTTACCATTACCGTTGATTATGGAAAGCGAGGATCTGGAGGTGACTATCTCATCCTAGCCAGACCTGAACTAATTCAGGAATAGTTTATGAAATTTACATATTTATTATTAAGTCTTTTATTCTTTCAAAATGTATCGGCAGATATCAAAGAATGGTCAAAAAAGGTCATTCATAAAAGTCCAACAGTTGTATTGGATTACTTAGCAGATCAACCTGAAAACTCAGAAATGATTCGAGCTTACAATAAAGCGGCTGAGTATGCAGGTCCCTTTACTTCACCAGTCATCGACTTTGATTCAGTGAAAGGCGATAAAGTTACTTCAGAAGGAGTGACACATAGTTTTTCTTCAGCAAAACCGAAATCTAAGAAAAAAACTAAGTCTTATAAAGTTCTTCGTTTGAAGATAGAAGTCGCGCAGGAAAGTGACTATTTGATCCGTGCACGTGGTGATATAAAAGGTGGAGTTT
The DNA here is from genome assembly GCA_021232515.1 of Lentisphaeraceae bacterium. Lineage (GTDB taxonomy): Bacteria > Verrucomicrobiota > Lentisphaeria > Lentisphaerales > Lentisphaeraceae > JAKVBD01. The sequence continues at coordinate 20,915 of JAJPOQ010000099.1, read as the reverse complement.
ACTTAAATGGCGAGATTTTGGATTCATTGTCAAATGGCTTATTGGTTCAGAACGATACTGCGACCTCAACTGTTAAGCTTAAAAAAGGTAAGAATGTCTTTATCTATCTTCCAGAATCTTCAGGTCGTTCCTTAGACCTAAAAGCAGTTAAAGTCGATTCTGAAATAACAGGAAAAATTATTGAGGAACTTTCATCTAAGTTTTCAGTGCTGACTAAAGAAAATATTGAACCCTATGCGCAAGTTTTGTCGAAACTAGATATAGATCGTCAATTTGATTTACTCGCTGTTGGCATGAAGCGTTTACTGAAAAGTGAAGCGTTCGATCTTAAAAACCATCATACAAAACACTGTGTATACCATGCCTTGAAAGGCGTCGTGTTGAGTGAAGTCTTGAAAGAGTTTGATTATAAAATCATCGCTGATTATCTAAAGTCAGTAGATTATTGGGGCGTTCACCGTCGTATGAATCACCTGATCGTAACTGGGCAAGGTAAAAAGATCGCCGACATCCTAACTTACTACATATTCAATGATGATTCAAAAGACCAAAAGACTCTTTATGGCCTCTGCGAACCAGGCACTAGGTCACTTATACATATCGGTAAGATGGAAGATGCTCACCGTGTTATTACAGAGTTCCAAAAGATTTTAAAACTACCGACAGTCGTCGTGAAAAAAGAGTTGAAGAGCTTGTGACAAATAGTTCTGACTCAACGAAGATAAATCCTATGTATGTTGGTGACCCGGAATCAGACTATTTACAGAGAGAGGTAAATGCCTTGCTCTCAGAGAAAGTTGGTAAAGAAGCTTTTTCTAGACTTTTAAGACTGATCCGTTCTAAAGGTTATCAGTTATTTCAAAGTGGTTTGAGAAAGATGTCACTTCGTGGCTATGTCGTTAGTTCGTTAAAAGCAAAAGAAGTATTTAAAGACCAGTTTTCAAAGTATATCCAAGATCGTTATGAAGATGATGTTAAAGAGGCTATAAAAGAACGCGACCTAGAAGAACTTGAAGACTTACTTAGAGAAATAGATGGCCTTGCAAAGTTGCCGAAAGCTCGTGCTTTCCTCATGCGTCAAAACTATAACAGTGGTGACTATAAGAAGTCCTTGCGCGATGCACACTTATTAAAGTCAAATACAGAATATGCTCAAGAAGCGTATGGTATGATTATTCATCTTGAGAATTGGCTAGAAGTCGCTTCTAAAGATAGAACGGAAGTTCCTGCAGAGTATTTAAATCAATCAATAAAGGTTGCGGGCAGAGATGTGAAGTTAAGCGACCTTTATAAGAAACTTGAGCTTAAGAACTCGGTGTCAGGGCCAGGTAAGTTTGTTCTTCAGTTACCTTTAGCAGAAATAGATAATCCAGCACTTATGACCGATCCTGGAGAATCAAAAGATGCTCTTATGAAGTTGCCAAGGCAGCCGTCAGAACTTTTGAAATATAAGGACTTGTGGATTGCTTCTTCACCATTTGAAATAGTGGCCTATGATGAGCAAGGAAATATAAAGTGGTCGAAGTCAAAGCCTGTTCATACTCACGACTCTTACAGTGTTTATAGTAACAAAGTTTATCGTCCTCAAGTCGTTGATGGCTTGTTGTTTAATTTAGAGTTTCCACGACGAGGTTCATTTGTAAGCCTTATAGCTAGAAATGAGCTAGGAAAGGTTGTTTGGAGTAGCTCATCGCATCCAGATTTCGATAAATGGGAAGTCTGTAGTCTGCCGTATAACCTTCACAATACGACTGTGACTTTGGTGATGGAAAAGCAAAGAACAACTGCCCCAGTTGTTGGTCTAGCATTTATGAATCACCGAACAGGTAAGTTAAATAAGATTATACCTATCGCGCGTATTCGTGACCCGTATATGTTGGGTCGTTCTAGTAAAGAGAGTGAGATCTCCCGCTTCAATGACTGCTTTACTCAGGACAATTCATCAATCTATGTTTACACAGGCAGTGGGCAAGTTATAAAAGTTAATGCTTACAATGAAGAGATCTCTTGGGTATCCGGTCAGTTTTTCCGCATTGCAGGTTATCATGGTGAAGCAGCCTTGAACTGGAAAAGAGCTTCTTCAGCAGCTCCAGCTTATATTCAAAAGATTGATGATTTAGTAGTCAATTTCGATGCATCTAGAATGGTTTGGCGTGCAATAGACCAAAACTCAGGAAAGACTGTTTGGCGAAATTACTACAACTTCCCAGCTTATATTCACTCACGAAACTCTTCTCAGTTGATTTTTACTTCCATAGGGGAAAGAGAAGAACATAAACTAGTTAAGTTAGATCCTAAAACAGGTGAAGTGCTTTTACAGAAAAGTCTGTTCGGTTTACGAATTACAGGTGAGGGCGTTTTACGACGAAATAGCCTGTTTGTACCAGTTGAAGAAGGCATAGCGAAGTTAGACTTAAATGGAGAGCTTCAGTCTCTTATGAAAACTTCAGCGGTTCCACTAAAACTAAGAAGTGAAGAGTCGACTTGGCAGGTTTTGACAAAAGATCAGGCCTTGATTTATGAGTCTGGCGAGAAGTTTGAAAACCACTTTCAACGCAAGGTTAAAAATGTTAAACTGGTGGCAGAGAAAAGTGACTTTGAGGATCTCAAATTTAAGACTTTTGAAAAGTTAGTAGATTTTCCTTTTAGTTTAAGCAATCGCCGCAACGGTGTTAAAGTTTTCAGAACTTCCAATCCACTTTATTACCTCATTCAAGCAGATAAGAATGTGGCCTTACTTCAAGAAAGTTATATGAAAGGCAGTGTCTACTCAGAGCCTAGAATTGTTTGGAATAACCGTTTTTCAGATTTTGAAGTTCATGGCGACTATATCTTGTCGAAGTCTTCAGATAAAATTGAGGTTTTTAACTTTTTGAAAAGACGGACAGTTTTCTCTTATGAGACCCCTTCAAAGTTGATGGATATCCGCAATTCAAAATCAAGCTTCGCAGGTGCGGGTTTATCGGGAGATAAGCTCTACATCCTGAATCGAAATGGAAAGCTAAATGTATTTAATATCAATTCAGGCAAGCAGCTTCCTGTTGAATTGACAGATGTCAGTCGATTTATCTTAAATGGCGATCACATCTTGGCCTTCAAAAAGACGAAGAATTCTTACACTTTAGACTACTATAAGTTGGCGAGTGACTTTGAAAAAGTAGCGACTGTCGAAGGTAAGTTTAAAGATGTTAGATACTCCTTAGTAAGTGAAAAGTATATCGGTTGGTTCGCTAAAAATACACTTCAGGTTTTTAGCACATTAACAAAAAAAGTGAAAAACTACTCAGGCTTCAAATCAGGTGGTTGGAGATTAATTGGAGACCGTGCAGTACTTCAAAACAAAGTTGTTGATTTAGTTAAAGGGGATATCCAAAAAGTAGAAAAAACTGTCCTCTGCTCAGATAATGCCGCAGTAGTTTTCGAAGGAGATAAATTACGATACGTCGGTCCTAAAGGACAAGTAGAATTAGAGGTGGTGGATCGAGCTTACGCCAGAGACCGAAAAGACAATAAAGAGTTTTTGGATACAACTCGAGAAAGCTATGCATCTTCAATGAATGGACAACTTAGTATAGCTAACTTGTACGCTGAAAGAGTTTACTCCTTGAAGACAGGTAAGATGCTTATGGATAGAAAATGGAGTAGCCGCGACTCGTACCGAAGAGTCTTGTATACAGCGAAGTCAATGATTCCAGTTAGAGACTCAAAAGCATTTTTCTTTAGTTCTTTAGCTCACAAGCTCCCAGTATCTCCTATTGTTCGAGGAGAAGTCGCCACAGATGACCTTTCATGGACAGCTCTAGATAAGTCAAAATGGATCTCTACGAAAGGTGCAGCCTTTGATGCCGCGTATAAGCTTTCTGTCGGTCAAGAGGATGTAAATATCCTTGTTAGGCTTAAAGGAACATCAAAGACAAAAGAGTCAGTTTACTTTTCGGTTAACAGTCCACTAGAAGAAGAACATGTTTATTCAGGTTACTCAGAAGGTCAACCAACTAAAGACTTGACGGTTGAACTGTTGAAAGAACAAAGTGAAGTAGAGCATTATTTTGATGCAGATGGTTATGAATACTTCTCTATGTCACTGCCATTTACTCAAAACCTTCAAAAGCTCTTCAATGGTCATTACAATTTAGAAATACGTTCAAAAAAGGGTTTTTACGCTGTCGGTGGGATGTACGCTCCTTCAGCTTATCGTTTGTACTTAACGGCTCCAAAATCAAGAAAGCTTATTGGTCAGACAGAACTGCAACAGCTTGAAGAACTTTATACAAAGACTTCTTGCTTTGTTGCTGATGGATACTCATTTTCAGCTTTCATAAAAAATAGACGTGGCTCGAAGGGCTTTGAGGACAACATCAAGCTAATTGAAAGCCTACTGACTAAACACGCGAAAAATTACTCATCGATAAATGTTCTAACTAGTTTGCTCCTCGAAAAAGTTGAGAAGCAAATGAGTCTGGATAAGTTCTCGGATGCTAGCCTTAAAAAAGCTTTGAGCGAGTGTCGTAGCTTTGCTAAAGGTGCGAAGATGAAACAAGAATGGATAGACTATGCTCTGACATTTTTCATGATTGATGTGAGGAATCAAAATCAAAGCCTTTCCGGTCCGTATGAAATGAAAATGAACTATGGAAGTGAACGAGCAAGGATGACACTAGATGGTCGAATCCAAAGTGGCGTTCGCAAGTCAGGGACATATTTGTTTCCTCTAGGTTTGTTTACTTCGAAAGCATTGAGCAAACTCCATCAACTTGAGATACGTTATGACTTCTCTTTGGAGACTGTTTTAGGTAGTTTAAGGCTTGTCCAAAACGATAAAGTCACAGAACTTATTACTTCAGAGGGGGAGATAGTATCTCCGCTTATTTCTTCTCAAACGAAAGATGCTATTCGCAAAGTTTACTTATTTGAAGGAGAGAACCGTGAGAAGGCTTACAAAGTCGACCGAAATAGAAAAATAACTTTCAAAGACATTCAATTACCAAAAGTTTCAGAAGAGTATGAATGGACTGAAGATTCACTTTTAGAGAATATTAAGCTCAATCCTATCAACGAAGCTATGGCGAGTAATCTTTTGAGGAAGTGGTTAGAACTCAAGAAAGTTGAAGATAGTAAATTTATAGATGTGTGTGTTGATATACTGAAACACTCTCCAGACAACTACCGTCTTGTTCAGGGAGTGATTAAGATATACTTAGAGAAGTTTAAAGACCCTAGCAAAGTTAAAGACATTTTAAAAGCAGCAAGGGTTTCTAGAGATAGTCGCCGCCGTGTTTTTGTAGATATGGCAAGTATGGACAATTGGTATATCCTCGGACCTTTATACAATAACAAAGAGCTTGAGAAAGAGTTAAAGTTTACTCCTCCACCGCATAAAGTTATGATTGATCCTAAGCGCGAATTTATGGATGAAGACGAGCGTCTTTATATATTTGAAAAGAACAAAAAGTATGAGCGTCGTGGAAATGGTTTGGCTTACTATTGGTTGCCAATCGTCGCAGAGAAGTCTGGTAAAGCGTTCTTTCATTTCAAAACAAATAGTTACGACAGCTCAGCAACACTTGGAGTTTGGCTAAATGGTAAGCCTATTTATGAATCTTTCTTGAGAGAGGACGACTCGAGTGTCCAGGCGGTGCCTCTAGATTTACGAGAAGGGAAAAACTTTATTGTTGTGAAGTATAACTATCGCAGGTCTATTTCAGTGAAGATGAAAATAGGCGATGTTTATGGCGCTGACTCGCGAATTGTGAAGTCGGTAGAAAAGTAAGGGGCTTTGCAGCCCCTTTGTAAAACTAAGGTGTTATTTCAGTCTGACCGTTCATATATGGAACAAGTGCGTCAGGAACTTCAATAGAACCGTCTTCTCTTTGGTATGTTTCCATTATGGCAACAACACAACGAGGTAGAGCAAGTCCAGAACCGTTTAGAGTGTGAAGATAGGTAGGTTTACCACCTTTCTCAGGTCGGTAACGGATGTTCGCACGACGAGACTGGAAGTCTTCAAAGTTAGAGCAAGAACTAACTTCTAGGTAACGGCCAATACCAGGTGCCCAAACTTCTATGTCGTAGCACCTAGCAGCACTGAAGCCTATGTCCGCAGTACAAAGCTCGATAACTTTATAGTGAAGTCCAAGGTTTTGAAGAAGCTGTTCAGCATCTGCAACTAGTAATTCTAACTCAGTATAACTCTGATCTGGCTCAACAAGTTTCACCATTTCGACTTTATTGAATTGGTGCATACGGATGATACCGCGAGTGTCTTTGCCTGCAGCGCCTGCTTCACGTCTAAAACATGGAGTATAGGCACACATGTACTTTGGAAGATCATCTTTCTCTAGTATCTCTTCACTGTAGATGTTTGTCACAGGGACTTCTGCAGTAGGGATAAGGAAGCGGTCGTCTTTTTCTGTGTGGTACAAGTCTTCTTTAAATTTAGGAAGCTGTCCAGTACCAGTCATAGTCTTAGAGTTAACTAAGAATGGAGTCCAGTTTTCTTGGTAGCCATTTTCTTCATGACGGTCAAGGAAAAAGTTTATAAGAGCTCTCTCAAGTTTAGCACCAGCACCACGGTAAAGTGCAAAACCACTACCACTTATCTTAGCGGCTCTTTCCATGTCTAGGATGCCAAGTTTTTCGCCAAGGTCCCAGTGAGCTTGTGGTTTGAAGTCAAACTCAGCTTTTGTTCCCCAGTCTCTTACAAATGGGTTGTCTTCTTCAGACTTACCAACAGGAGAACTGTCAGAAGGAGGGTTTGGTAAACTTAAAAGTTCGTGTTGTAGGTCTTCATGAAGTGTGTGTGCTTTTTCATCCAATTCTTTGATGTCATCGCCGATTTTTTTAACTGCAGCCATTTGCTCAGTAGCATCACCACCAGATTTCTTAATCTGACCAATCTTTTTAGACTCATCATTGCGAGTTTTTTTGAGTTCTTCAACGCTGCTGATGCAGTCACGCCATTCTTTGTCTTTGGCTAGAAGTGCATCTACATCAACGTCCAGTCCGCGGCTCTGCCACTTTGCTTTCAAAGTGCTTGCGTCATCGCGAAGTTTTTTAATATCAATCATTTTTGAGTCCGTTTAAAATCTAACTATATTTAATCTTCCCTTATACTACATAGTTTTGCGTTTATTTCAGCTTGTCTATAAAAAAATAATTACTGAGATTTATCTGTTGATTATGTTTTAATTCAGTGCAGATTAAGAATCTCAATTTATTACACAACCTTAGGCATATTTCTTTATGAATGACGAAGAACACTCATTGGTTCTCAAGGCTTTAGCAGATGAAACTCGTTTGCGCTTGATTCGACTACTCAATAGGGAAGAACTAAATGTCCAAGAGATATGTGATATTTTGCAAATGCCACAACCTCGAATCAGCCGACACTTGGCAACTTTAAAAAGCATTCATCTCGTCGAAGATAGAAGAGATGGAACTCGCGCTTATTACTCACTTTGTAAATTTGACGAAATACTCCCGGATTTTAAGTCTTACCTTGAGTCTATTTGTCAGGCGGTTCATTCAGACTTGGATAGACTTCAGGTAACTCTGACTAAACGAGCACAGATAAGCCGTGAATTTGCGAGCGATATGGCGGAGCATTGGGATGAGATAAGTGCAGACCTACACAGCCCTTTAGCGTCGATGTTTTCAGTTGCGGCACTAACCCCTCGTGGTATAACAGTGGCTGACCTTGGTTCAGGTACTGGCATTATGCTGCCGCTTTTATCTAAATGTGCAGATAAGGTTTATGCTGTTGATCAATCTGGGCAGATGCTCGATATGGCGCGCAAAAGATGTAGCCAGCTTAGTGTTTCAAATGTTGAGTATGTTTGTTCAGACCTTCATAGCCTTGAAAAGAAGCTTCCTCAGACAGATGCTCAGTTACTTCACTTTGTTTTGCACCAAGTTGCGAGTCCTGCAACACTGCTAAAAGATCTTCGAAAGTCGCTTAAGAAAAATGGTCGCATTGTGATTGTCGATCAGATAAAACATGATGACGAATCCGTCAGAAGAAAATATGGTTCTCTTTGGCTGGGTTTTGAAAAGGAGCAATTGCTCGAGTGGTTGACAGATGCAGGCTTTGTAGATGTTGATTGGATGCATTTATCAGATGATGCACCTAAAAGTGTCTTTATGGCAAGTGCTACAAATTAAAGTAGCGGATTTCCCATACTCTAAATCATTGAATTACTTAAAGATTTTTTGAGAGTAGTTTTATCATTTTTACAATTTTCTAACTCCTAATCAAAAGATGCATATAACAATCTATATTAAATAAATTGACGTTTTATGAGTGGTATGTAATAAAAGGTCTACTTCTTCTTAAGACAAGAATTTTATATTGGGTTTTGTTATTTTTGCGTAAATAATACAAGTAGTTATCGAGCCGATACAAGTTATAAGTTAGAAATCATGTTTCATTAAGCTAAACAAATAAACAATAGGTTTAGCATGAGTGAAAATTTGAACATCTATCCGCAGTTGCCAGAAAGACGAGATTGGCGTATTGGCTGCATCGGAGCTGGTTTCATCATGAGTGATTGTCACCTGCCAAACTATACAAAAGCTGGCTACATACCACACGCGGTGTCTTCAAGAACTTTGGAAAGTGCTCAAGTTCTAGCTGATAAATTCTCAATTCAAAATGTGTATAGTAGCAATGAAGAGTTACTCGATGATGAAAATATTGAAGTACTCGACATCGCCGTTCCTCCTCAAGACCAGTTAACAATCATCAAAGAAGCTATAAAGAGAGAGCACATAAAAGGCATACTTGCTCAGAAACCTTTAGCGACAAACTTTGCAGATGCTCAAGAGATAGTCCGTCTTTGTAAGGATGCAGGTAAAACCCTTGTGGTTAACCAAAATATGCGTTACGACCATTCCATGAGAGCCTTGAAAACTCTTATAGAAAAAGATGAGCTTGGCGAAATGGTGCTTGGGACGATAGATATGCGTGCTATTCCACACTGGGCTCCATGGCAAGAACCTCTCGGTTTTTTGAGCTTGCGCATCATGAGTATTCACCACTTAGATATAGCTCGTTTCCTTTTTGGTGATCCGGTTAAAGTTTTTTGTTCCTACACAAAAGATCCACGCACAAAGTTTGATCATGAAGATGGCATATGCCTAACAACTTTAGAGTTTGAAAATGGCGCCCGTTTTCAGATAAATGACGACGTATGGGCGGGACCGGCTCGTGAAGGTGCTGCCGAAGACTGTTTTGTTCGCTGGCGAGTAGAAGGAACCCATGGTTTGGCAAAAGGTGATATAGGCTGGCCGAAGTATCCAGTAGTAACCCCAAGCACACTTGAGTACTCGACGATTAAATTAAAAGACTGGCATAAACCAGAGTGGCCAGAAGCATGGTTTCCTCATGCATTTTTAGGACCTATGTCAGAACTTCTCTGTGCTTTAGAGGGGAAGGCACCCGGACTTTCTGGGCAAAATAATCTACGTACACTTTTACTGATCGAAGCGTGTTTTATGTCGGCACAAGAAGGCCGACTTATCAATTTTAAAGAACTATGTAAGGAGTATGGAGTATGATCCAGACTGGCATTTTTACAGGGTATTTCCCTTATGGGCTTCACGAAACAGCTCAGAAAATTAAAAATCTTGGATTCAACACAGTCCAACTCGACGTCGAATTTAAAGATATGGATCTCGAAGAGTTGGATGATGAAAAGTGTAAGCAGATTCGCGATGTTTTTAGATCGTACAATCTACCCATCTCATGTATTTCTGGCTATACAAATATTGTTCATCCAGACCTTGCCGAGCGCGAAAAGCGTTTAGCTCATTTAAAGATGATTATCAAGTATGCTCACAAACTTGGTTCGCCATATGTCATCACCGAAACAGGAACGTTCAATGCTGATAGTGACTGGGTTCATGATCCAAAAAACAAAACTGAAGAAGGCTATACCGAGTGTCGCGAAGTTATCCGTGAATTAGTTGAGTATGCCGCGAAGTATAATGTCATTTTCTGTGTCGAAACTTATGTGAATAACGTCATCGGTTCTGTCGATGAGACACTTCGTTTATTTAAAGATATAGATCACCCAAATCTCAAGCTTTTGATGGATCCAACGAATTACTTCGAAGAGCATAATATCGATAAGATGGATGCGGAACTAAATCGCATATTTGATGAGCTTGAAGACGAAATAGTCATTGCCCATGCCAAAGATGTGAAGCTCGCAGAGTCTGACCAAGGTGTACAGATGGCCGAAATGGATGCCGATGAAGCTCATGCTTTACGTGGTGTTGGTATGATTGAACTTCCAGCTGCTGGTTTGGGTTCTCTTAACTACAATCTTTATCTCGAGCGCCTTGCGGTTAAGCATCCAAATATCCCAATAATCATCGAGCACTTAACAGAAGATGACGTACCAAGAGCTAAAGCTTTCCTCGATAAAACTTTGATGGAAGAAGGAGTTTAAAAATGAAATATACAGAATTTGCAAACAGTGGTCGCCAAGTTTCTCGTGTAGCTTTTGGTGCTATGGGTTTAAATTGTGCCTTCGGCAAGTTTGATGAAGGAGACATGATCAAAGCAGTTCATCATAGTCTTGAGAAAGGTGTTAACTTCATCGATACAGCTAGAACTTATGGTGACTCGGAAATGATCCTCGGTAAAGCTCTAAAGCAGTGGTCAGGCGATCTGCCATTTATCGCAAGTAAAGCTGCACCAACAGGTACTTGTGAAAATAACGGCTGGGGTATTCCAAATCCATACTCGACTTCTTATCCAAAAGGTTCTGTTACCGAAAGTGTAGAAGAAAGTCTTAGACAACTCGGTATAGAGTCTTTAGATCTACTTCAGCTTCATCAGTACTGGTCACAGTATGAAGGCGAAGAGTGGTATGATGAACTTTCAGCTCTTAAACAACAAGGCAAAATCAAGCATATCGGTATCTCTTTGACAGACCACCGCCACGACCAAGGCCTATCAATTGTTCGCAATGGTTTAGTTGATTCTGTTCAGACAATTATAAATATATTTGATCCACTTGCTTTCGACAGTCTTATTCCTCTTTGTCAAGAGAAGAAAGTTGCGGTTATCGCAAGATGTGTTTTGGATGAAGGTGGGTTGACAGGCTTCCTTAAACCAGACACGACTTTCCCTAAATCAGATTTCCGAAATGATTATTTTGAACACGGGCCACAGCTAGAGTACATTCGTCGAGTTGAAGCTCTTAAGCAGTTCGTCCCTGACTATGCTTCAAGTTTAGCCGAGTTAGCGATTAAGTTCGTTCTTTTCCATGAAGGCGTAACTTGTGCAAACATCTCAATGCACATCCCAGAGTATGCCGATGAAAATATTGGTGTGGTCGATAAGAAGCCACTTACAGAAGAGGTCTTTACTGAGATTCGCCGTCATCACCGTTGGTTGGTCAACCTCTATGAAAATAAGTACTTCCCACGAGAAGGTGAAATACTTTCAGCAACAGGTTTCAAGACAGACTAACTATGACTATGGCTTCAACACAAACAATGAAAAATGCCGAGTCATCTTTATTCGGTAGGCTTCCAAGTGGTGAGGCTGTAGAGCTTTATATTTTGACAAATGTTCATGGTCACAGCGTTAAAATTACAAACTTTGGCGCCATCGTTACTTCGATTAATGTTCCAGATGAAAATGGCGAGTTAGCCGATGTAGTTTTGGGTTTTGATGATCTAGAATCATACCTAAGTGGTCATCCTTTTTTGGGCGCTATTTGTGGCCGTATTGCCGGGCGTATAACTAACTCAAAGTTTGAACTTGAAGGCAAGACTTACTCATTAGAAATAAACGACTCTCCAAATCATCTGCATGGAGGTAATAAAGGCTTCGATAAAGCTTTGTGGAGTGCCCAGTTAAATGAGCAAGAAAACTCACTAGTGTTCAAGCATACGAGTCCACATATGGATGCCGGCTACCCCGGGGAACTCAACTTGAGTGTTGAGTATATATGGACAGACCAAAGTGAATTAAAGATCAATTATAAAATAAATACCGATCGAACTACGATCGTCAATGTAACTAACCACAGTTACTTCAACCTTTCAGGTCAGGGAGATGTACTAGGTCATATCTTGCAAATTGATGCGGATGCCTTTGCACCAACTGATCAAAACATGACTTTGCTTGGAAACCGTCAGCGCGTTGCTGGCGAGGCAAACGATTTTCGAGATGGGGCAGTTCTAGGAGAGAGGATTGATGGCATTTTTAGACAACATGGCGATACATACTTTTGTCATGGTGGTCGTCACCAAAAACCTAGAAAAGTAGCCAGCGTTCACGAACCTAAAAGTGGCCGCTTTATGGAACTAATAAGTTGTGAGCCTGTAGTCCAGTTTTACTCTGGCGTTGGCTTGGATGGATCTCTCACAGGTAAGAACGGCCAAGCCTATAAATCTTTTTCAGGATTGTGCTTGGAAGCTCAAGAATATGCCGATGCAATAAATGCTCCAAAGTTGGGTAACTACACATTGCATGCTGATGAGACTTTTGAATCAACCACCATTTATCGATTTGGAGTTAAGTAATAATGAATGCCGTACAAATAAAAAAAGACTATAGCCTTACCGGTTTAACAGGTAAGCAAGCTCTGGAAAAAGGCCTTGCCGAAGGGGATTGGTACAGATGCCCTATTCCAAAAGATCAAATGCGCCAACTTTTGACTCGTAAAGACTGGCCCGGCATAAGAGACACCTTCATTTGGTTCGGACTCCTTATTTCTTGTGGTGTCGCAGGCTATATGACTTGGGGAACACTTTGGGCAATCATTCCTTTTGCTTTATACGGTGTTATTTACGCATCGACTTCAGATTCTCGTTGGCATGAAGCTAGTCACGGTACAGTCTTTAAAACAGATTGGTTAAATGACACACTCTATGAAGTCGCTTCTTTTATGGTTTTTCGTGAATCGACGCCATGGCGTTGGAGTCACACCCGTCACCATACAGACACTATTATTGTTGGTCGCGACCCTGAAATAGCCGTTCCACGTCCGGCAAATCTATTTAATATGTTTTGTGCTTTCTTTGGCTTTAAAGGAGCTTGGGCAGAGTTGAAGAAGATGGTGCTCCACTCAGGTGGGAAATTAACAGCAGCAGAAAAAGAGTACATACCAAAAGACGAGTGGGGTCAGGTTTACTTTAAAGCGCGCATCTATCTTCTCATTTACGCTTCAGTTCTTGGCGCAAGTATTTACTTCCAATCCATCTTACCTCTGATGTTCATAGGCTTACCAGTTATCTACGGTTCTTGGCTTATGCCGATTTACGGTTTGACTCAGCACACAGGTCTTGCTGAGGACGTTCTCGATCATCGTCTGAATTGCCGTACGGTGGAAATGAACTTCATCAACCGCTTTTTCTATTGGAACATGAACTACCATATAGAGCATCACATGTTTCCACTGGTTCCATACCATGCTTTACCAGAGTTACATAAGCTAATGAAGGATGACTGCCCAACACCTTACAAAAGTACATGGAGTGCTTGGAAAGAGATAATTCCAGCAGTTTTTAAGCAGCGCAAAGACCCTAACTACTTTGTGACTCGCAAACTGCCGGCGCCAAGAACAGATGTTCAAAAAGCAGCTCAAGCTAAAGTCTATTCTGGTAATGTAAATGAGCAGGGTGTTGCAGAAGTTTGTGATGTCTGTGAATTATCTAAAAATGACATCATTCGTTATGACCATGACGGCAAAACTTATGCAATTTATCGTACAAATGAAGACGACTATTATGCGACAGAAGGCATGTGCACTCATGGAAATATCCATTTGTCAGACGGTTTGATTATTGGAAAGCAAATTGAGTGTCCAAAACACAATGGTCGTTTTGATATGCGTGATGGCGCGATTAAAAGAAAACCAGTTTGTATAGCTCTGAAAACTTACGATGTGAAAGTTGAAAATGGCAAGGTTTTACTAGATCTAAATTCAGCTGGAGGTGAGGGGGTAAAAGACCAGAAAGATTTATCCTTTAAAGTTATCAGCAATGAAAATGTCGCGACCTATATTAAAGAATTAATTCTCGAACCAGAAGATGACTTCCAGTATACCGCTGGCGACTATATCCAGTTAGATATACCTCAATACAAAGACCTTGAGTTTAGTAAGTTTGAGATACAGACTCCTTACGATAAGTCTTGGGGTGAATTGCAAGAACTTAAAGTTTCAAATAAAAGTGAAGCTCGAAGAAACTACTCTATGGCGAGTAACCCAACGACAGATAAACAACTTCGTTTTAATGTTCGTATTGCTACACCACCAAAAGGGCAGAATGTACCGGTCGGTATAGGTTCTTCATATGTATTCAATCTCAAAGCTGGTGACAAAGTTTCCGGTATAGGTCCATTTGGTGATTTCCGTATTCGAAAGTCAGAGTCTGAGATGATTTATATCGGCGGTGGAGCAGGAATGGCACCACTTCGTTCCCACTTATCTTACCTTTTAGAAACAGTGAAGACAGATAGAAAAATAAGCTTTTGGTATGGAGCTCGTTCGAAACAAGAATTGTTCTATCAAGAGTACTTTGAAGAGCTCGCTGCTAAACATAAAAATTTCAGTTTTCATATTGCTCTTTCAGAACCGCAACAGTCGGATGAGTGGAAGTCGCATACTGGGTTTATCCATGAAGTTCTTAAAAATGAATACTTAGAGAATCATGAAAAGCCAGAATCAGCAGAGTACTACCTTTGTGGCCCACCACTTATGATCAACGCCGTTAAAAGTTTACTGGCAGAAAAGAATGTTGACCCTTGCCAGATTTCGTTTGATGAATTTTAACCTAACCATTGGAAGCACTATGAAGTATCTACTTATATTTATATCTATTCTTTTAGTCTCTTGTTCAAGCACGCATGATGATGGTTTTACTGCCATGTTCAATGGGAAAGACCTCACAGGTTGGCAGACCACAGGCAATTGGCAATATGATGAAAACGGTGACATCACACTTATTCCAAGACCAGGTGAGTCTGGCTGGGAACGCTACGATGCTTACCTGACTACCGATCGCAAATATAAAGACTTCATCATCGATTTAGAGTTTAAGTTCAATAAAGAAGGTAACTCTGGAGTTTTTGCTCGAGTCGGTGACTTGAAAGACCATGTTAAAAGTGGCTTTGAAGTTCAGATCCTCGATACTCACGGCAAAGAACATGTCGGTCACCATGATTGTGGCGGCGTTATTCGCACTGTCGGCCCAACGAAAAACATGGTTAAGCCTGCAGATGAGTGGAACCGATACACTATAAGTGTCATTGGCAGCCAATTAACAGTTGTTCAAAATGGCGAGCAAATCGTCGATATAAACCTGAGTACTTCGCCAATGAAAAACCGTCCTCTTGAAGGCTACATCAGTTTTCAGGATGAAGGTAAACGTATCTGGTACAGAAACGTTAAGATTAAAGAGCTTTAGGAACTATCTAAATGATTAGAAAAACCTTATCAAGTTTGCTCTTTTCCTCCTTTCTTCTTGGTGGTTTATGTGCGGAAGAAAAGAAAGTATTGACTACAAAAGAGTATGAAGAAAAAGCTCAAGTTCGTTTTCAAAACTACAAGCTGCCAGAAGGCTTCAAAGCAGAATTGTGGGCAGATGAGTCTCAGACTATCAATCCAGCTGCGATAAGCTTCGACTCTCAAGGAAGGCTATTTGTTACAGAGATAAACCGTTGGCGCAATGGTGTGGATGATATACGTAGTCGTCACTTTATGTTGATGGAAGACATTCAGATAAATTCAAATGCCGAGCGTCTAGAGATGTTCAAAAAACATACTGACAAGTTTCCTCTTTCTTACTACACCAAAGCTGAAGAAAAAATTCGTTTATTGGAAGATACCAATGGCGATGGCAGAGCTGACTCTTCAAAGTTTTTCGCTACTGGTTTCAATGATCCTTTAGATGGCCCAGGCATGGGAGTAATTGAGCGCGATGGCAAAGTTTACTACACAAACATACCTCACTTATGGATGCTAGAAGATACAGATGGTGACGGCGTTTCAGATAAGAAAACTTCACTACAAGAAGGCTTTGGTATTCGTATGAGTATCTCAGGTCACGACTTACATGGTTTAGTTTGGGGGCCAGATGGCAAGTTATACTTTAGTGTTGGCGATCGTGGCTACAGTTTCACGACTAAGGAAGGTAAAACTTTTCATGGGCCAAACGAAGGTGCAGCTTTCCGTTGTGACCCAGATGGTTCAAATATGGAAGTGTTCTTTGATCGCTTGAGAAACCCTCAAGAACTTCAGTTCGATGACTATGGCAATTTATTTACAGCAGATAATGATGGCGACTTTGGTGACCTTGAAAGTATAAAGTACTTAGTTGAAGGTGGAGACGCAGGTTGGCATGCAGGTCACCAAGCCTTAGGCTTTTTTGCAAAACAGTATGACTACAGGTCAGTGAAATATGCCGGTAAGAAGAAGCCGCTTATTCCTTGGTTAGTTGAAGATCTTTGGAAAGTAAAAAGCGACAAGCACCCGGCTTATTTGTTTCCTGGAGTTGGTCAAATAGAAGGTGGGCCTTCTGGTTTCCTTTTTAATCCATCAAATAGTCTTGGCAAAAAGTACGATGATAAATTCTTCGTCATTCATTTCCGTGGTTCGACTCTTAAATCAAGTATTTCTATGTTCAATGTAGAAGATGCTGGCGCCGGCTTCAAAACCGTCAATCATGAGTCATTTTTCAAAGGCTCAAACTGTGTAGATGTAGAGTTCGGTCCAGACGGGAAATTGTACATCTCTGACTATAACTACGGTGGATGGACTAACCAAAATGTTGGAAATATCGTTACTCTTTCTATTCCTGAGGAACTCCAGAAAAAAGAAGTCAAAGAGAATCAAACTTATCTAGTTTCAGATTTCTCTAAAATACCTTCAGAGAAATTACTTACTTTACTAAGTAGAGACCATCAACAAATACGTTTGAGAGCACAGTTTGAGTCAGCAAAACGTTCCGAATCGAGAGACTTATTTCTGAAGCTCGCTCAAAATACTACTAAATCGACTTTTGAAAGGATTCACGCTATTTGGGGTTTAGGAATGGTCGCTAAAGATGATGTAACTATTCTTGAATCAATATTTAATCTACTCAATGACGAGAATGAACAAGTTAGAATTCAAACAGCAAGAGTACTTGGTGACCGCAAAGTTAAGACAGCCGTTTTACACTTAATCAAAGCTTTGACAGATACAAATGCACGAGTCGGTATGTATGCCGGAATAGGTCTCGGTCGCATTCAAGATGCTTCTGCTCTTGAACCTCTAATTGCAGCAGTCGCTAAGAATAATGATCAGGATGTGTTTTTACGTCACGGTCTAGTTATGGGGCTTGCCGGCATGACTGACCAGAAAGCATTGGTTAAATATACTTCAGATAAGTCAGAGTCGGTACGACTTGCAGTCTTACTTGCAATGCGCCGTCACAAAAATCCACAGTTAAAATCTTTCTTAAAAGATAAGAGTGAGAAGCTCGTTTATGAAGCTATACGAGCAATAAATGATTTGGCTATAGTTGATGCTCAGCCAGAGCTTGCCGCTATGCTTCCTAGCTTAAAGGTTCCAACGACAGATGTTGAGAAACTCATACACTTAAGAGTTATGAATGCGAATTACTACGTTGGCGATGAATCGAGTGCGAAAAGACTTTTAGAGTATGCTGCAAGAACAGACTTGCCACAGAGCTCACGAAGAGAAGCTCTCGCAGTTTTACAAGCATGGCAAGATAAGTTCCCACTAGATGCGACGACCTCTTTACCAAGAGCCTTTAATAAAAAGCGTATAGATCTCAAAGAAAGTATCTTGGCAAAACTTGGGCCAGTTTTAGAGAATTCGAAAGGTGAGTTGTTAGCACAAGCGAATCAATTGGCAGTTGATTATAGTTTTCCTATGACCGATGAGATACTCGTGAATCAGGTTTTAGATAAGGGGCTTATCTCAGTAGTTCGTTTAGGTGCTCTAGATATTTTGACCAAAAGAAAATCTTCAAAACTCAAAGAGCTATCCTTTAAATTGATTCAAGATAAGAGCGCTGATATACGCTCAAAAGCTCTTGAGTTATTATTTATATACTCACCTAAAAATGCGTTTTTATTCGCAAAGAGAATCGTTAAGTCAGGTCAAGTGAAAGATCGCCAAAACGTTTACAAGCAACTTGCGTCTATTGATGCTTCGGAAGCTAAACTTCTTCTGATGAGTGCCATGCAGAATATACTGGACGGTAAAGGCGATAAAGAGGCAATGCTTGAGATAGTAGAAGCTTCTATGAAACGCCAAGAGTCTGAAGTGAAAGGCTTAGTTTTAGCTTATGAGAAATCAATCTCTGGAGCAACTCCTGTAAAGAAGCATGAGGCTTCTCTTTTTGGCGGCGACATAGACTCTGGTAAAGACATATTTATGAATAACGGCACCGTGCAGTGTATTCGTTGCCATAAAGTAAACGGTTTTGGCGCAGACGTTGGTCCAGACTTAAGTGCCATCGGTAAAGAACAGAGCTTGGAGTACTTACTTGAAGCCATAGTTGATCCTGGTGCAACAGTCGCAAAAGGTTTCGGAGCGGTAACTATGACTTTGAAAAATGGCACGGTGGTAAGCGGCATTTTGCTAGATGAGACAAAGCAGGGAATAAGCTTGAAGCAGGCAGACGGAAAGATTAAAATCTACCAGGTTAAAGAAGTTCAAAGCAAGCAAAAACCTATTTCTGGTATGCCGCCCATGGCAATGCTTATGAAGCCAGCCGAAGTGCGTGATATTGTAGCTTACTTAGCCAGTTTAAAGAAGGCAGTTAAGAAGAAAGCTGTAGGTCATTAATTTTCATAGTGGATTTTTTAAGATGAGTTTTGAAATAATATATAAAGGTGGTGAAGCGAATGTGCTCGACCATCAAACAAAAGCTTTTTTAGATAGCTTGCCGCAAGGCAGTAGCGACATGATAGGTATAACTCCAGATGATATACGTTCTGGCCCATCGCCGACACTACCTTATAATCCACAGCCTGTACCAGTAGATGTTGAAGAGATATGTGTTGCAGCTAGAGATGGCTACCAGATACGAGTGCGCATTTATCGAAAAGATGAAAACACAGAAGCTGCACCTCTTATGTTTTACCATGGTGGGTGTTGGGTGTTCTGTAACTTAGACTCGCATGATTCAGTCTGCAGACAACTCTGTCAGGATTCTGGAATGACCGTTTTTTCAGTAGACTATCGATTGGCTCCTGAAAGTAAATTTCCAACGGGAATTCAAGATGCTTTTGATGCTGCAGCTTATGTTGCGAATAATCGTGCTGAGCTAAAGATAACTTCAGATGATTTAATTGTTGCTGGAGATAGTGCAGGAGGAAATATATCTACAGTTGTTTCTCTTATGGCCAAAGATTCAAAAGAACTTTCGGTAAGAGGTCAGCTTCTTTATTATCCAATAACTGATGCTTCGAGAATGGATAACGAGAGCTATAGCGCATTTGGCGAAGATCATTTCTTAACAAAAAACATGATGAAGTTTGGCGCGAATCATTATGCACGAAATGCAGATGACTTTTCGAACCCTCTCATGTCGCCATTGCTTTCAAATGAGCTAGAAGGTATGCCCAAGACATTGATTCAAACTGCTGAGTTCGATGTATTGCGCGATGAGGCTGAAGCTTATGCAGTCAAGCTAGATGCAGCTGGTGTCGATGTCGAGTGCGTTCGTTATAAGGGGATGATCCATGCTTATATCGCTCTTGCAGGTAAAATAGATCTAGCTAAAGAAGCGATTTCAGATTCTGTAAAATTCTTAAATAGTTTTAAATAAAAAAAGGAAAGTGTTATGAAGTATTTATGTTTATTATTCGTGGCTTTATTAGCCTCATGTTCGTCGACAGAAAAGTGTCAGGCAGTTGAATTGTTTGATGGCAAGACATTAAATGGCTGGGAAGCTCTTCCTGGTGGAGAGTGGTCGGTAAAAGATGGCGCCATCTTTGGTTCTCAGAAGAAGTCAGAAAAGCGTCATGGTATGCTTATCACAAAGAAGCAATATTCTGATTTTGAAGTTTCTTTAAAGTATAAAGCAATGAAGGGAAACAGTGGTTTTTACTTCCGTGTTGCCAAAGTGAACCACAAAGTTTCAGTAAAAGGTTTTCAGGCTGAAGTAGATTCAGAAGGAAATGGGCAAGGCGGTCTATATGAAACTCTTGGTCGTCAGTGGGTTGTGCAGCCAAATAAAGAAGTAGTAGATAAGTTTTTCAAGAAACATGAGTGGAACGAGATGACTGTTAGAGCAGTAGGTCGTCACGTAGTTATCACTGTAAATGGTTTCAAAACAGCTGAACTCATAAATGACCCAGGAAACCTTGAAGGTTATTTTGGCCTCCAGTTACACGGTCGTCAGGATATGGAAGTTTACTTTAAGGACATTCGTCTAAAAGACCTTAGCAATAAAAATGACGTAGGTATATCTTTTATGCCAGAAAAAATTCACGATACCAAAGTGCCATCTCCACCGATCAAGAAGCCTTTCAATGCTGAACAAATGGCAAAGTGTGAATGCGGTAAAGCTCCATCAAATGCAGTTATGATTTTTGATGGTAAAGATCTTTCAAATTTTAAAAATTCTAACTGGAGGCTTGTCGATGGTAACCTTGAGTCAAGCAAGGGATACATCAAGACTAAGCAAAGGTTTGGTAGTGGGCGTTACCACATAGAGTGGCGTGTTATGGAACCAAAGTCTGCTGGTAATAGTGGTATTTTTATTCATGGCCTTTATGAAGTTCAGATTTTCAATTCTCATAACGATCGCACAAAGATTTATGCGGACGGACAAGCTGGTGCCATATATGGTCAGTATCCACCAGCATTTAACGTTTGCCGTGAACCTGGTCAGTGGGAATACTTTGATATAGACTTCACTGCTCCGGAGTTTGATCT